>NZ_SSBM01000028.1:0-89611 GCF_004795115.1 Streptomyces sp. A0592 | reverse complement strand
CCTGACCCTCTACCAGGCCCTGGACCTCCTCCAACACCTCATCGCCACCTGGACCGGCACCTGCCCCACCTGCCACCAACCAGTCCCATGGCACCCCTACGACACCACCTAACAAAGCACTACTAGGCCGTCTCTTCCGGATCTTGCCGGGCCCGCGCCGCCCGGCACCGCACCCGGCCGCGTTGTCGGAGCGCCCGAGTACGTCCAGTACACGGGCGCCCCTCCGCCTTGCCGGCCACGGCACCGGACGACGCGGGCCCGACCGACAAGATCCGAAAGAGACGACCTAGTCCGGGCCGCGGCGCGGTCAAGTACCCCCGGCGTATGACTCACTCGTCAGTGTGGCTCTGCGTGAGAACTCCGGCGCTACGCTGATCGGACTCGCGAGACTCCGTGGCATGGGAGCACTGCCGATGAGCGTCGATCCCGAGATCCCCGGGCAGGAGCCCGCCCCGCGCTGGCCCGTCCCGCCCGCGGGCGGGTGGACGGCCGACGACCTTGACCGGCTTCCCAACCTGCCTCCGCACACTTTGAATGGCAACTCGACTCGCTGGTTCCGGACGGACTTGAAGTGATGAGAGAGTTCACCGTCGACATCGACCGACTGAACCGGCCCGAGCCGGACGTCCTCGTCGTCGATGAGGAACTGGCCCGGGGCACCGAGCAGCAGACACGGATCCCTGCCACATCCGTCCGGCTGGCCGTCGAGGTCGTCTCACCTGACTCGATCGGCCGGGACCGCGAGACCAAGCCGGTCAAATACGCCCGGGCAGGCATCCCCACTATTGGCGGGTGGAGAACAAGAACGACCGGGCGGTCGTCTATGCGTTCGAACTGGAACCGGCTACGCACACCTACGTCGCAACGGGCATCTTCCACGACCGGTTGAAGGTCTCGGTCCCCTTCCCCATCGACCTGGACCTGGACCTCACCACCATCACGCCGAAGGGGCTACCGCAGTAGCCCCGAGCAAAGGCGAAGGGCCCGGCTCCCCAAGGGGAGCCGGGCCCTGTCGCGTGCGGCGGACCGGTCAGCGGACGAAGGTGCTCGCCTGTCCCGCCAGTTCCAGGAAGTACTGCGGCGCCAGGCCCAGTACCAGGGTGACCGCGACGCCCACCGCGATGGTCGTCATCGTCAGCGGCGAGGGGACGGCCACCGTCGGACCGTCGGCCTTCGGCTCGCTGAAGAACATCAGGACGATCACCCGGATGTAGAAGAACGCGGCGATCGCGGACGACAGGACACCGATCACGACCAGCGCTCCGGCGCCGCCCTCCGCCGCCGCGCTGAACACGGCGAACTTGCCCGTGAAGCCCGACGTCAGCGGGATGCCGGCGAAGGCGAGCAGGAACACCGCGAAGACGGCCGCGGTCAGCGGCGAACGCCTGCCCAGGCCCGCCCACTTGGACAGGTGCGTCGCCTCTCCGCCGGCGTCGCGCACCAGTGTGACCACCGCGAACGCGCCGATCGTCACGAAGGAGTAGGCGAGCAGGTAGAAGAGGACGGACTGGACGCCCTTCTCCGAGGTCGCGATCACACCGGCCAGGATGAAGCCGGCGTGCGCGACGGAGGAGTAGGCCAGGAGCCGCTTGACGTCCGTCTGGGTCACGGCGATCACCGCGCCCGCCAGCATCGTGACGATGGCCACCGCCCACATCACCGGACGCCAGTCCCAGCGCAGCCCCGGCAGGACCACGTAGAGCAGTCGCAGCAGAGCGCCGAACGCGGCCACCTTCGTCGCCGCCGCCATGAAGCCGGTGACCGGGGTCGGGGCGCCCTGGTAGACGTCCGGGGTCCACATGTGGAAGGGAACAGCACCGACCTTGAAGAGCAGGCCCGTCATGATCAGCGCACCGCCCATGAGCAGCAGCGCGTCGTTGCCCATGGTGCCGGCCAGTGCCGGATCGATCTTCGTGATCGTGCCGTCGACCACGTCGGCGATCACCGCGTACGACACGGAGCCCGCGTAGCCGTAGAGCAACGCGATGCCGAAGAGGAGGAAGGCGGAGGAGAAGGCGCCCAGCAGGAAGTACTTCACCGCGGCCTCCTGCGACATCAGCCGCTGGCGGCGGGCGACGGCGCAGAGCAGGTACAGCGGGAGGGAGAAGACCTCCAGGGCGACGAACAGCGTCAGCAGGTCGTTGGCCGCCGGGAAGATCAGCATTCCGGCGATCGCGAACAGGGCCAGCGGGAAGACCTCGGTGGTGGTGAACCCCGCCTTGACCGCGGCCTTCTCGCTGTCGCTGCCCGGTACCGACGCCGCCTGGGCGGCGAAGGAGTCCACCCGGTTGCCGTGCGCGGCCGGGTCCAGGCGCCGCTCGGCGAAGGTGAAGACGGCGACGACCGAGGCCAGCAGGATGGTGCCCTGCAGGAAGAGCGCGGGGCCGTCCACGGCGATGGCGCCCATCGCGGCGATGTGCGCCTTCGTCGAGCCGTACCCGCCGGCCGCGAGGCCGACCACCGCGGCGAAGGCCGAGGCCAGCGCGGCGAGGGCGAGGAAGATCTGGACGTAGTACCGGGACCTGCGGGGCACGAAGGCCTCCACGAGGATCCCGACGATCGCCGCGCCCACCACGATCAGCGTGGGAGCCAGCTGCGCGTACTCGATGACCGGCGCCGGGATCCGGCCGGCGGGCGTGTCGGCCGCCAGTGTCCACAGGCTGTGGGCGGAAGTCAGTGTGCTCACTTCGCCTCCTCCCCGTTCTTGGCTTCGACGGCGACCTCGGGCTTCGGGTCCGTCTGCTTCACGTCCGACATGGTGTGCTCCACCGCCGGGTTGACGATGTCGGTGAGCACCTTCGGGTAGACGCCCAGCCCGATCAGCAGCGCGATCAGCGGGGCGACCACCAGCACCTCGCGCAGGCGCAGGTCAGGCATCGCACGGACCTCCTCCTTCACGGGCCCGGTCATCGTGCGCTGGTACAGCACGAGCGTGTAGAGAGCGGCCAGCACGATGCCGACGGTGGCGATGATCCCGACGACCGGGTAGCGGGCGAACGTGCCGACCAGGACCAGGAACTCGCTGACGAAGGGCGCGAGGCCCGGCAGCGACAGGGTGGCGAGGCCGCCGATCAGGAAGGTCCCGGCGAGGACCGGGGCCACCTTCTGGACGCCGCCGTAGTCGGCGATGAGCCGCGAGCCGCGACGGGAGATCAGGAAGCCGGCCACCAGCATGAGCGCCGCCGTCGACAGGCCGTGGTTGACCATGTAGAGGGTGGCACCGGACTGGCCCTGGGAGGTCATCGCGAAGATGCCCAGGATGATGAAGCCGAAGTGCGAGATGGAGGCGTAGGCCACCAGCCGCTTGATGTCCCGCTGGCCGACGGCCACCAGCGCGCCGTAGACGATGCTGATCAGGGCCAGGACGAGGATCACGGGCGTGGCCCACTTGCTGGCGTCGGGGAAGAGCCCGAGGCAGAAGCGGAGCATCGCGAAGGTGCCGACCTTGTCGACGACCGCGGTGATCAGCACGGCGACCGGAGCGGTGGACTCGCCCATCGCGTTCGGCAGCCAGGTGTGCAGCGGCCACAGCGGGGCCTTCACCGCGAAGGCGAAGAAGAAGCCGAGGAACAGCAGCCGCTCGGTGTTGGTCGCCATGTCCAGGGTGCCCGCGGCGCGGGCGGCGGTGATCTCCTGGAGCGAGAAGTTCCCGGCGACCACGTACAGGCCGATGACGGCGGCCAGCATGATCAGGCCGCCGACCAGGTTGTAGAGCAGGAACTTGACCGCCGCGTAGCTGCGCTGCGCGGCCGCGTTCTCGTCGCTGCCCGAGTGGGCCCGGTCCCCGAAGCCGCCGATGAGGAAGTACATCGGGATGAGCATGGCTTCGAAGAAGATGTAGAAGAGGAAGACGTCGGTGGCCTCGAAGGAGATGATCACCATCGCCTCGACCATGAGGATCAGGGCGAAGAAGCCCTGGGTCGGGCGCCAGCGCTTGGAGCTGGTCTCCAGGGGGTCGGCGTCGTGCCAGCCGGCCGCGATGACGAAGGGGATCAGGAGCGCGGTGAGTCCGATGAGGACGACGCCGATCCCGTCCACGCCCAGTTCGTAGCGGACCCCGAAGTCGGGGATCCAGGCGTGGGACTCGGTGAGCTGGTAGCGGTCGCCACCGGGTTCGAAGCGGACCGCGACGAGCACGGCCAGGGCCAGTGTCACGAGCGAGAAGAACAGCGCGAGCCACTTGGCGGCGGTCCGGCGGGCGGCCGGGACGGCCGCCGTGAGGATCGCGCCGACCGCGGGCACCGCGGCCGTGACCGTCAGAAGCGGGAAGTCCATGTCACACCGCCCTCATCAGCAGGGTCGCGGCGATGAGGATCGCCGTGCCCCCGAACATCGAGACCGCGTAGCTGCGGGCGTAGCCGTTCTGCAGCTTGCGCAGGCGGCCCGAGAGCCCGCCGACCGAGGCGGCCGTCCCGTTGACCACCCCGTCGACCACGCTGTGGTCGAGGTACACGAGCGAGCGGGTCAGGTGCTCCCCGCCGCGCACCAGCACGACGTGGTTGAAGTCGTCCTGGTACAGGTCGCGGCGGGCCGCCCGGGTGAGGAAGGAGCCGCGCGGGGCGACGACCGGAACGGGCCGCTTGCCGTACATCGCCCAGGCGATGCCGACTCCGACGAGCAGCATCACCATGGTGGCCGCGGTGACCGTCATGGCGCTGACCGGCGGGTTGCCGTGGGAGTAGCCCGTGACGGGCTCCAGCCACTTCAGGAAGCGCTCGCCGATCTCGAAGAAGGCGCCGGCGAAGACCGATCCGAAGGCGAGGATGACCATCGGGATGGTCATGGACTTCGGGGACTCGTGCGGGTGCGGCTCGTGGCCCTCCGCGTCCGGCTGCCAGCGCTTCTCGCCGAAGAAGGTGAGGAGCATGACGCGGGTCATGTAGAAGGCGGTGATGCCGGCGCCCAGCAGGGTGACCCCGCCGAGGATCCAGCCCTCGGTGCCGCCCTTCGCGAAGGCCGCCTCGATGATCATGTCCTTGGAGAAGAAGCCGGACAGGCCCGGGAAGCCGATGATCGCCAGGTATCCGAGGCCGAAGGTGACGAAGGTGACCGGCATGTACTTCCGCAGGCCCCCGTACTTGCGCATGTCGACCTCGTCGTTCATCCCGTGCATCACGGAACCGGCGCCGAGGAAGAGGCCGGCCTTGAAGAAGCCGTGCGTCACCAGGTGCATGATCGCGAAGACGTAGCCGATGGGGCCGAGGCCCGCGGCGAGGATCATGTAGCCGATCTGCGACATCGTCGAGCCCGCCAGGGCCTTCTTGATGTCGTCCTTCGCGCAACCGACGATCGCACCGAAGAGCAGCGTGACCGCGCCCACGACGGTGACCACCAGCTGGGCGTCGGGCGCCGCGTTGAAGATCGCGGCGGAGCGGACGATCAGGTAGACGCCGGCGGTGACCATGGTGGCCGCGTGGATCAGGGCCGAGACCGGGGTCGGGCCCTCCATCGCGTCCCCGAGCCAGGACTGCAGCGGGACCTGCGCCGACTTGCCGCAGGCGGCCAGCAGCAGCATCAGGCCGATCGCGGTGAGCGTGCCCTCGGACGTCTCGCCCACCGCGCCGAACAGGGGCGTGAAGGCGAAGGTCCCGAAGGTGGTGAACATCAGCATGATCGCGATCGACAGGCCGATGTCGCCGACGCGGTTGACCAGGAAGGCCTTCTTCGCGGCGGTGGCCGCGCTGGGCTTGTGCTGCCAGAAGCCGATCAGCAGGTACGAGGCGAGGCCCACGCCCTCCCAGCCGAAGTACAGCAGCAGGTAGTTGTCGGCGAGGACCAGCAGCAGCATGGCCGCGACGAACAGGTTCAGGTAGCCGAAGAAGCGGCGGCGGCGCTCGTCGTGCTCCATGTACCCGATCGAGTACACGTGGATGAGCGTGCCGACGCCCGAGATCAGCAGGACGAAGGTCATCGACAGCTGGTCCAGCTGGAACGCCATGTCCGCCTGGAAGCCCTCGACGGGGATCCAGGTGTACAGGTTCTGGGTCAGCGTCCGGTCCTCGGCGCTGCGCCCCAGCATGTCGGCGAAGAGCACGACGCCGATCCCGAAGGAGGCGGCCGCGAGCAGGGTGCCGAGCCAGTGGCCGGTCTTGTCGAGGCGCCGGCCGCCGCAGAGCAGCACCACCGCTCCGAGCAGGGGCGCCGCGATCAGCAGCGCAATCAGGTTCTCCACAGCGACCCCTTACAGCTTCATCAGGCTGGCGTCGTCGACCGAGGCCGAGTGGCGGGTACGGAACAGCGACACGATGATCGCCAGGCCGACCACGACCTCCGCGGCGGCGACGACCATCGTGAAGAAGGCGATGATCTGGCCGTCGAGGTTGCCGTGCATCCGGGAGAACGCGACGAAGGCGAGGTTGCAGGCGTTGAGCATCAGCTCGACGCACATGAACAGCACGATCGCGTTCTTGCGGATCAGCACGCCGGTGGCGCCGATCGTGAAGAGCAGGGCCGCCAGGTACAGGTAGTTGACCGGATTCACTTCGAGGCCTCCTCACGGCCGAGGCGCTCGGCGGAGCTCTGCTCCAGCGCCTTGAGGTCGTCGAGCGCCTCGCCGGACACGTCGCGGATCTGGCCGCGGGCGCGGAGCGTCTGGCTGACGGTCAGCTCGGACGGGGTGCCGTCCGGCAGCAGGCCGGGCACGTCCACCGCGTTGTGCCGGGCGTAGACGCCGGGCGCGGGCAGCGGCGGGAGCTGCACGCCCTCGCGCACGCGGCGCTCGGCCAGCTCGCGCTGGGTCGCGGCCCGTTCGGTGCGCTCGCGGTGCGTGAGCACCATCGCGCCGACGGCCGCGGTGATCAGCAGCGCGCCGGTGATCTCGAAGGCGAAGACGTACTTGGTGAAGATCAGCTGCGCGAGGCCCTCGACGTGTCCGGCGGAGTTGATCCGGCCGAGCCCGTTGAAGTGGCCGAGCCCCGCGTGGCCGATGCCGGCGAACAGCAGGATGCCGAAGCCGAGCCCGCACAGCAGGGCCAGCCAGCGCTGCCCCTTGATGGTCTCCTTCAGGGAGTCGGCGGCGGTGACGCCGACGAGCATGACCACGAAGAGGAAGAGCATCATGATCGCGCCGGTGTAGACGATGACCTGGACGACGCCCAGGAAGTACGCCCCGTTGGCGAGGTAGAAGACGGCCAGGATGATCATCGTCCCGGCGAGGCTGAGTGCGCTGTGCACGGCCTTCTTCATCAGGATCGTGGCCAGCGCGCCGATGACGGCGACCGTGCCGAGGATCCAGAACTGCACGGCCTCACCGCTGGAGGTGACGCTCGCGGCGACGGCGCTCATGCCCCCACCTCCGCGGCGCTCCCGCCGGCGGCGTCGGCCGGCTCCTCCCCCTTGGAGACCGCCACCTGCCGGACGGTGCCCGGGGCGGCGCCCGTCACCAGTCCGCGGTAGTAGTCCTGCTCGTCCGTGCCGGGGAAGACCGAATGCGGGGCCTCGACCATGCCCTCGGTCAGCCCGGCGAGCAGCTGGTCCTTGGTGTAGATGAGCGACTCTCGGCTGGAGTCGGCCAGTTCGAACTCGTTCGTCATGGTCAGCGCCCTGGTCGGGCACGCCTCGACGCACAGCCCGCACAGGATGCAGCGGGCGTAGTTGATCTGGTAGACCCGGCCGTACCGCTCACCCGGGGAGTAGCGCTCCTCCTCGGTGTTGTCCGCGCCCTCCACGTAGATGGCGTCGGCGGGACAGGCCCAGGCGCACAGCTCGCACCCGATGCACTTCTCCAGACCGTCGGGGTGCCGGTTGAGCTGGTGCCGTCCGTGGAAGCGCGGGGCGGTCGTCTTCTGCTGCTCCGGGTACTGCTCGGTGAGGCGCTTCTTGAACATGGCCTTGAAGGTCACGCCGAAGCCGGCCACCGGGTTCTGCCACTTGTCGTCAGACATCTCTCAAGCCTCCTCTCGGTCCTTGTCGGTGTTCGCCCCGCCACTGACGATCAGCTCCCGCTCGCTGCGGGGCCGCCTGCGCGGTACGGGTGCCAGGTGCTGGCCGGGCTTGGGCGGTACGGGGAACCCGCCCGCCAGCGGATCGAAGGGCGCGGTGTCCTTGCCGGCGTCCGCGGCCGATGCCTTCTCGCGCTTGTCGCGGAAGACGTCCGCGACGAAGGAGAGCAGCAGGATCGCCACGACGGCGCCGCCGACGTAGAGGGCGATGTCCGCGATCTCGTACGCCTCGTTGCGCAGGGCCCGGACGGTGGCGACCATCATCAGCCAGACGACGGAGACCGGGATCAGGACCTTCCAGCCGAGCTTCATCAGCTGGTCGTAGCGCACGCGCGGCAGCGTGCCGCGCAGCCAGATGAAGAAGAAGAGGAGCAGCTGCACCTTCAGGACGAACCAGAGCAGCGGCCACCAGCCGTGGTTGGCGCCCTCCCAGAAGGAGCTGATCGGGTACGGGGCCCGCCAGCCGCCGAGGAACAGCGTGACCGAGACCGCCGAGACGGTGACCATGTTGACGTACTCGGCGAGCATGAACAGCGCGAACTTGATGGACGAGTACTCGGTGTTGAAGCCGCCGACCAGGTCGCCCTCGGACTCCGGCATGTCGAAGGGGGCGCGGTTGGTCTCGCCGACCATCGTGACGACGTAGATGATGAAGGACACCGGCAGCAGCACGATGAACCAGCGGTCCTGCTGGGCCTCCACGATCGCCGAGGTCGACATCGACCCGGAGTAGAGGAAGACCGAGGCGAAGGCCGCGCCCATCGCGATCTCGTAGGAGATCATCTGCGCGCAGGAGCGCAGGCCGCCGAGGAGCGGGTACGTGGAGCCGGAGGACCAGCCCGCCAGGACGATGCCGTAGATGCCGACCGAGGCCACCGCGAGGATGTAGAGCATCGCGATGGGCAGGTCGGTCAGCTGCATCGAGGTGCGCTGGCCGAAGATGGAGACCTCGTTGCCGGCCGGGCCGAAGGGGATCACCGCGATGGCCATGAAGGCCGGGATCGCCGCGATGATCGGGGCCAGGACGTACACCACCTTGTCGGCCCGCTTGACGATGATGTCTTCCTTGAGCATCAGCTTCACGCCGTCGGCGAGCGACTGGAGCATGCCCCAGGGGCCGTGCCGGTTGGGGCCGATGCGCAGCTGCATCCAGGCGACGACCTTGCGCTCCCACACGATGGAGAACAGCACCGTCACCATCAGGAAGGCGAAGCAGAACACCGCCTTGACGAGGACGAGCCACCAGACGTCCCGTCCGAAGAGGGACAGGTCCTCGGCAGCGAGTTGAACGGTGTTCACGCGCCCACCTCCGCAGTGGTGTCGCCTGCGCCGGCCGGGGTCGCCGGGCCGATGCGTACGAGGGTGCCCGGGCGGGCTCCGGCGTCGGCGAGGACGCCGGAGCCGGTGGAGTTCAGCGGGAGCCAGACGACGCGGTCGGGCATCTCGGTGATCCGGAGCGGGAGTTCCACGGTGCCGGCGGGGCCGGTGACCGCGAGGACGTCGCCGTCCTTGACGCCCGTCTCGGCGGCCGTGGCGGCCGACAGCCGGGCACTGGCCTCGTGCCGGGTGCCGGCCAGGGCCTCGTCGCCCTCCTGGAGCCGGCCCTGGTCGAGGAGGAGCCGGTGGCCCGCGAGGACCGCCTCGCCGACGCCCGGACGGGGCAGCGGCACGGGGGCCGTGGACTGCTCGGCTGCGAGCTGGCCCTCCCACGGGCCGAGCCGCTCCAGCTCCCGGCGTACGGCGTGCACGTCGGGCAGAGCGATCGGCCGGTCCGCGGCGTCGGCCAGCATGTGCAGCACGCGGGCGTCGGCAGGGGCGAGCCGGCGGGTCATCTGGTCGGGCTTGAGTGCGGCCTCGAACGGGCGGACCCGGCCCTCCCAGTTGATGAACGCGCCCGCCTTCTCGGCGACCGCGGCGACCGGCAGGACCACGTCCGCGTGGTCGGTGACCTCGGATGGCCGCAGCTCCAGGGAGACCACGAAGGCCTCCTGCAGGGCGGTCCGCGCGCGGGCCGGGTCCGGCAGGTCGGTGACCTCGACGCCCGCGACCAGCAGCGCCGACAGTTCGCGGGTGGCAGCCGCCTCGACGATCTGGCCGGTGTCGCGGCCGTAGCGGTGCGGGAGTTCGTCAAGGCCCCAGGCGGTGGCGACCTCGTCGCGGGCCCGCGGGTCGGTGGCCGGGCGGCCGCCCGGCAGCAGGGACGGCAGCGCACCGGCCTCGACGGCCGCCCGCTCCCCGGCCCGGCGCGGGATCCACACCAGCTTCGCCCCGGTCGCGGCGGCCGCCCGTACGGCGGCGGTCAGCGCGCCGGGCACCCCGGCGAGGCGCTCCCCGACGACGATGACGGCGCCCGGCCGGCGCAGCGCCTCGGCGGCTTCGGCGCCGCCCGCCTCCAGGCCGGTCCGCGAGGACAGCGCGTCGAGCCAGTCGGGCTCGGTGCCGGGGGCGGCCGCCAGCAGGGTGCCGCCGGCCTTCTGCAGTCCGCGGGTGGCGAAGGGGGCGAGGGCGAAGGTCCGCTGCTTGTGCCTGCGGTGGGCCTTGCGCAGCCGCAGGAAGACCCCGGGGGCCTCCTCCTCGGCCTCGATGCCGGCGAGCAGCACCGTGGGCGCCGCCTCCAGCGAGGTGTAGGTGACGCCGTCGCCGTCGAGGTCCTTGCCGGTGCCGGCGACGGTGGCGGCCAGGAAGTCGGCCTCCTCCGCGCTGTGCACGCGGGCCCGGAAGTCGATGTCGTTGGTGTCCAGCACCACGCGGGCGAACTTGGCGTACGCGTAGGCGTCCTCGACGGTCAGCCGCCCGCCGGTGAGCACGCCGGCCCGGCCGCGGGCTGCGGCGAGCCCGTTCGCGGCGGCCTCCAGGGCCTCGGGCCAGCTCGCCGGTTCCAGGACCCCGTCGGCGCTGCGCACCAGCGGGGTGGTCAGCCGGTCCGGGCGCTGCGCGTAGCGGAACCCGAAGCGGCCCTTGTCGCAGACCCACTCCTCGTTGACCTCGGGGTCCTCCGCGGCGAGGCGCCGCAGCACCTTGCCGCGCCGGTGGTCGGTACGGGTCGCGCAGCCGCCCGCGCAGTGCTCGCACACGCTCGGGGAGGAGACGAGGTCGAAGGGGCGGGAGCGGAACCGGTACGCGGCCGAGGTGAGGGCGCCGACCGGGCAGATCTGGATGGTGTTGCCGGAGAAGTACGACTCGAAGGGGTCGTCCTCGCCGGTGCCGACCTGCTGGAGCGCGCCGCGTTCGAGCAGCTCGATCATCGGGTCGCCGGCGATCTCGTTGGAGAAGCGGGTGCAGCGGGCGCACAGCACGCACCGCTCCCGGTCCAGCAGGACCTGCGTGGAGATCGGGACGGGCTTCTCGTAGGTCCGCTTCCTGCCCTCGAAGCGGGATTCGGCGTTGCCGTGCGACATCGCCTGGTTCTGCAGCGGGCACTCGCCGCCCTTGTCGCAGACGGGGCAGTCCAGCGGGTGGTTGATGAGCAGCAGCTCCATCACCCCTCGCTGGGCCTTGTCGGCGACCTCGGAGGTCAGCTGGGTCTTGACGACCATGCCGTCGGTGCAGGTGATGGTGCACGAGGCCATCGGCTTGCGCTGGCCCTCGACCTCGACGATGCACTGGCGGCAGGCGCCGGCCGGGGACAGGAGGGGGTGGTCGCAGAACCGGGGGATCTCGATGCCGAGCTGTTCGGCGGCACGGATGACGAGGGTGCCCTTGGGCACCGAGAGCTCGACCCCGTCGATGGTCAGCGAGACCAGGTCCTCCGGCGGGACGGCGGCTTCTCCCCCGGAGGCGGCCGTAGTGGTGACGGTCATGCGTTCACCTCCGTGTCGGCCCAGAGGGTCGACTTCCTGGGGTCGAAGGGGCAGCCCTTGCCCGTGATGTGCTGCTCGTACTCCTCGCGGAAGTACTTGAGCGAGGAGAAGATCGGGCTGGCCGCGCCGTCGCCGAGGGCGCAGAAGGACTTGCCGTTGATGTTGTCGGCGATGTCGTTCAGCTTGTCGAGGTCGGACATGACGCCCTTGCCGGCCTCGATGTCGCGGAGCAGCTGGACCAGCCAGTAGGTGCCTTCGCGGCAGGGCGTGCACTTGCCGCAGGACTCGTGTGCGTAGAACTCGGTCCACCGGGTGACGGCCCGCACCACGCAGGTGGTCTCGTCGAAGCACTGGAGGGCCTTGGTGCCGAGCATCGAGCCGGCGGCGCCGACGCCCTCGTAGTCCAGGGGGACGTCGAGGTGCTCGTCGGTGAACATCGGGGTGGAGGAGCCGCCCGGAGTCCAGAACTTCAGCCGGTGCCCGGGCCGCATGCCGCCGCTCATGTCGAGGAGCTGGCGCAGGGTGATGCCGAGCGGGGCCTCGTACTGGCCGGGGCCGACGACGTGCCCGGAGAGGGAGTAGAGGGTGAAGCCGGGGGACTTCTCGGTCCCCATCGACTTGAACCAGTCCTTGCCCTTGTTCAGGATCGCGGGAACCGAGGCGATGGACTCCACGTTGTTCACGACAGTGGGGCAGGCGTAGAGCCCCTCGACCGCCGGGAAGGGGGGACGCAGCCGGGGCTGGCCGCGCCGCCCTTCGAGGGAGTCGAGCAGCGCCGTCTCCTCGCCGCAGATGTACGCGCCCGCGCCCGCGTGCACGGTGATGTCGAGGTTGCGCCCGGTGCCGTCGATGTCCTTGCCGAGGTAGCCGGCCGCGTACGCCTCGCGCACGGCCTCGTGCAGGCGCCGCAGGACGGGCACCGTCTCGCCGCGCAGGTAGATGAAGGCGTGCTCGGAGCGGATCGCGTAGCAGGCGATGATCATTCCCTCGATGAGGGAGTGCGGGTTGGCGAAGAGGAGCGGGATGTCCTTGCAGGTTCCCGGCTCCGACTCGTCGGCGTTGACGACGAGGTAGTGCGGCTTGCCGTCGCCCTGCGGGATGAACTGCCACTTCATTCCGGTGGGGAAGCCTGCGCCGCCGCGGCCGCGCAGGCCCGAGTCCTTCACATAGGCGATGAGGTCGTCCGGGGTCATCGCGAGCGCCTTGCGCAGGCCCTCGTAGCCCTCGTGGCGCCGGTAGGTCTCCAGCGTCCACGATTCGGGTTCGTCCCAGAAGGCCGACAGGACGGGGGCCAGCAGCTTCTCCGGGCTGGTGCCTCCCCCAGCCTCCGGCTGGGAGGTGCCCCCATGACTTTCCTTGGATGACACGCTCATCACTCCCCTCCCTCGGTACGGGTCTCGCCGCGCGGGTGGACGATCGGGGTGTGCGGGGAGTCGCCGCGGGCGATCCGCAGGCCGATCAGGGAGGCGGGACCGGCGCCGCCGGTGGCCTCGACCGCGCCCGCCCGCTCGTCCGGGAAGCCGGCCAGGATCCGGGCGGTCTCCTTGTAGGTGCACAGCGGGGCGCCCCGGGTCGGGGAGACCTCGCGGCCGGCCAGCAGGTCGTCGACCATGGCCTTGGCGGAGTCGGGGGTCTGGTTGTCGAAGAACTCCCAGTTGACCATCACCACGGGGGCGTAGTCGCAGGCCGCGTTGCACTCGATGTGTTCGAGGGTGACCTTGCCGTCGGCGGTGGTCTCGTTGTTGCCGACCCCGAGGTGCTCCTTGAGCTCCTCGAAGATGGCGTCGCCGCCCATGACCGCGCACAGGGTGTTGGTGCAGACGCCGACCTGGTAGTCGCCGGAGGGCTTGCGCCGGTACATCGTGTAGAAGGTGGCGACGGCGGTGACCTCGGCGGTGGTCAGCCCGAGCGTCTCGGCGCAGAAGCGGATGCCGGTCTTGGAGACGTAGCCCTCCTGCGACTGGCACAGGTGCAGCAGCGGCAGCAGCGCCGAGCGGCTGTCGGGGTAGCGGGCGACGACTTCCTTCGCGTCCGCTTCGAGGCGTGTCCGTACCTCCGCCGGGAAGTCGGGGGCGGGGAGCTGGGGCATGCCCAGCGAGACCCCTCGGTTCTGAGGACTGGCGGTCATCGGTCGACGCCTCCCATCACGGGGTCGATGGAGGCGACGGCGACGATGACGTCGGCGACCTGGCCGCCCTCGCACATCGCGGCCATGGCCTGCAGGTTGGTGAAGGACGGGTCGCGGAAGTGGACCCGGTAGGGGCGGGTTCCGCCGTCGGAGACGACGTGGACGCCGAGCTCGCCCTTGGGCGATTCGACGGCGGCGTACGCCTGCCCGGCCGGTACCCGGAAGCCCTCGGTCACCAGCTTGAAGTGGTGGATGAGGGCCTCCATGGAGGTGCCCATGATGTTCCTGATGTGGTCGAGCGAGTTGCCGAGGCCGTCGGGGCCCATGGCCAGCTGCGCGGGCCAGGCGATCTTCTTGTCGGCGACCATCACCGGGCCGGGCTCCAGCCGCTCCAGGCACTGCTCGACGATCCGCAGCGACTGGCGCATCTCCTCCAGGCGGATCAGGAACCGCCCGTAGGAGTCGCAGGTCTCGGTGGTGGGCACGTCGAACTCGTAGGTCTCGTAGCCGCAGTACGGGTCCGACTTGCGCAGGTCGTGGGGCAGGCCGGCGGAGCGCAGGATCGGGCCGGTGGCGCCGAGCGCCATGCAGCCGGAGAGGTCGAGGTAGCCGACGTCCTGCATGCGGGCCTTGAAGATGGGGTTGCCGGTGGCGAGCTTGTCGTACTCCGGCAGGTTCTTCTTCATCGTCCTGACGAACTCGCGCAGCTGGTCGACGGCGCCCGGGGGCAGGTCCTGCGCGAGGCCGCCGGGGCGGACGAAGGCGTGGTTCATGCGCAGCCCGGTGATCAGCTCGAAGATGTCGAGGATCAGCTCGCGGTCGCGGAAGCCGTAGATCATGATCGTGGTCGCGCCCAGCTCCATGCCGCCGGTGGCGATGCACACCAGGTGGGAGGAGAGCCGGTTGAGCTCCATCAGCAGGACGCGGATGACGGTGGCGCGGTCCGGGATCTGGTCGGTGATGCCGAGGAGCTTCTCGACGCCGAGGCAGTACGCCGTCTCGTTGAAGAACGGCGTCAGGTAGTCCATGCGCGTGACGAAGGTGGTGCCCTGCGTCCAGTTGCGGAATTCGAGGTTCTTCTCGATTCCGGTGTGGAGGTAGCCGATGCCGCAGCGGGCCTCGGTGACGGTCTCGCCGTCGATCTCCAGGATCAGCCGGAGCACACCGTGGGTGGACGGGTGCTGCGGACCCATGTTGACGACGATCCGCTCGTCGTCGGCCTTGGCGGCCGACTGGACGATCTCGTCCCAGTCGCCGCCGGTGACGGTGTAGACGGTGCCCTCGGTCGTCTCGCGAGCGGAGGAGTGGTTGTCTGCGTCATTCGTGATGGGGGACATCAGCTGTACGACCTCCGCTGGTCGGGAGCCGGGATCTGGGCGCCCTTGTACTCGACGGGGATGCCGCCGAGCGGGTAGTCCTTGCGCTGCGGGAAGCCCTGCCAGTCGTCCGGCATCATGATCCGGGTGAGAGCCGGGTGCCCGTCGAAGACCAGGCCGAAGAAGTCGTAGGTCTCGCGCTCGTGCCAGTCGTTGGTCGGGTAGACGGCGACGAGCGAGGGGACGTGCGGGTCGCTGTCCGGGACGGACACCTCCAGCCGCAGGATCCGGCCGTGGGTGAGCGAGCGCAGGTGGTAGACGGCGTGCAGCTCGCGGCCCTTGTCCCCGGGGAAGTGGACTCCGGAGACCCCGGTGCAGAGCTCGAAGCGCAGGGCCGGGTCGTCGCGCAGGGTGCGCGCGACGCGCACGAGGTGCTCGCGGGCGATGTGGAAGGTGAGCTCGCCCCGGTCGACCACCGTCTTCTCGATGGCGTTCTCCGGGAGCAGGTCCTGCTCCTCCAGGGCGCCTTCGAGCTCGTCGGCCACCTCGTCGAAGTAGGAGCCGTACGGCCGGGAGGTCGCGCCGGGCAGGGCCACGGTGCGCACGAGGCCGCCGTAGCCGCTGGTGTCGCCGCCGTTCGCCGCGCCGAACATGCCCTTGCGGACGCCGATGACCTCGGGGCCCTGGGCGCGCGGTGCGGGAAGGCCGCTGCCGTCCGCGCCGGCCGCGCCGGTGTCGTTGCCGTTCTCCGGCTCTTGGGTCTCGCTCACCGGAGCAGCCCCTTCATCTCAATGGTGGGGAGGGCCTTGAGGGCTGCCGCCTCCGCCTCGCGGGCCGCTTCCTCCCGGTTCACGCCGAGCTTTCCGCCCTGGATCTTCTGGTGGAGCTTGAGGATCGCGTCCATCAGCATCTCGGGGCGGGGCGGGCAGCCGGGGAGGTAGATGTCCACGGGGACGATGTGGTCGACGCCCTGGACGATCGCGTAGTTGTTGAACATTCCGCCCGAAGATGCACAAACCCCCATGGAGATGACCCATTTGGGAGCGGGCATCTGGTCGTACACCTGGCGCAGCACCGGCGCCATCTTCTGGCTGACCCGGCCGGCCACGATCATCAGATCGGCCTGGCGCGGGGAGCCGCGGAAGACCTCCATGCCGAAGCGGGCCAGGTCGTACCGGCCCGCTCCGGTCGTCATCATCTCGATGGCGCAGCAGGCGAGGCCGAAGGTCGCCGGGAAGACCGACGACTTGCGCACCCACCCCGCGGCCTGTTCGACGGTGGTCAGCAGAAAGCCGCTCGGCAGCTTCTCTTCCAGTCCCATGGGAAATTCAGCCCCTCAGTCCCATTCCAGGCCGCCGCGGCGCCATACGTAGGCGTAGGCGACGAAGACGGTGAGCACGAAGAGCAGCATCTCGACGAGCCCGAAGATCCCCAGGGAGTCGAAGGTGACGGCCCAGGGGTAGAGGAAGACAACCTCGATGTCGAAGACGATGAAGAGCATCGCCGTCAGGTAGTACTTGATGGGGAAGCGGCCGCCGCCGGCCGGCATCGGTGTCGGCTCGATGCCGCACTCGTAGGCGTCGAGCTTCGCCCGGTTGTACCGTTTTGGACCGATCAGCGTGGCCATGACCACGGAGAAGATCGCAAACCCTGCGCCGAGGGCGCCGAGCACGAGGATGGGCGCGTACGCATTCACGCTCCTCGCTCCTTCCAGTCGTCCTTGACCGTTGGACCGCCGCCGGCCGAGGGCCCCGCCTCGCGAAGATCGTGCACATGTGAGGCAGTTCACAAGCCGGACTGGTGCGCATCTTATGCCTGCTCGTCTGTGATCTGCGACACGGGTAACAACACCGAGTTTGTGATCTCCACCACCTGACGAACGATCATGAAGTCCGATGAGTGGTGATCTTCATACTCGAAGCAGCCGCATGATCACCAAAGGTGACATTCAAGCCCGTTACCGCAGGTGGACGGCGCGCCGCTCTATCAAACGGTGGCACGTGCAGGCAAATTGGCATCGGCACGCCGGTGATGATAAGGGGATCCGCGTCCCCCGGTCGGGGGGCCCGCGTGTACGGAGGTGGACGCGGGGCATACGAGGGTGCGGCGGGCCGCCGAGTGCGTGCATCCGTTCACGAACCCCTCCCGGCGGCGAGGGCCCGGCTTCACAGGAAGGTCACGGGCCGGCCACAGCGTCCACATGGCGTGATCTCCCTGTGACCTGCGCCACTCTGAATCGGGCGTTCCGAAAGCGGGCTTGGCCATCTGTGCGGAGGGATGGTAGTCCGTGGATCAATTCGGACTTATTTCTGAAACCCCATGATCACAGCCTTGTGAGGGTGTGTCCGTTTCGCCCGTTACGGCGTCAATAAGGGGCGGCGCGTGCCCGGTTCGCGTACCTTCGCGGGCAACTGTGGCGCACCCCACGTTTCTTGAAGGGACCCCTGGCGCCCTGATAGCGGTTGTCCTCATGTCCCACACCGCTCACATACCCAGCCACCGGAAGCCCCGCCGCAGCGCCTCGAAGCTCGCGGTCCGCGCCGGAGTTGCCGGTGGCGTCCTCAGCACCCTGGCCATGGCCGGCACCGCGAGCGCGTCCCCGTCCGAGCCCGTGGCCGAGACGACGCTCGAAATGCCGGTCCTGAACCTGGACCTGGCCGCCGAGGTCTCCTCCGCGGTCACCACGGCCGCCGAGAACACCCGTCTGGCCGCCGTGGAAGGCGAACTGACCGCCCAGGAGGAGAGCGCCCGCACCGGCGCCGCCGCCGAGGCGAAGCAGGCCAAGGAAACGGCCCAGAAGGCCGCCGAGAAGAAGGCGAAGGAGGAGGCGGACCGCAAGGCCGAGGCCGAGCGTGCCACCCGCGACTCCGACCGCACCTCCCTCAAGAGCACTTCCACCCCCGCGAAGGCCCCGCAGGGCACCGGCACCGTGACGGCCCCGGCGACCGGATCCGCCGCCGCCATCGTCAACTTCGCCCGCGCGCAGGTCGGCAAGGCCTACGTCATGGGTGGCACCGGCCCGTCCTCCTTCGACTGCTCCGGCCTCGTCCAGGCCGCCTACCGCCAGGCCGGCATCTCGCTGCCGCGCATGTCCCAGGCGCAGTCCTCGGCCGGTACGTCCGTCTCCCTGAACGCCCTTCAGCCGGGCGACATCCTCTACTGGGGATCCAAGGGCAGCGCGTACCACGTCGCCATCTACGTCGGCGGCGGCAAGTTCGTCGGCGCGCAGAACCCCAGCACCGGCATCGTCGAGCGCAACCTGAGCTACGACAAGCCGACGGGCGCCGTCCGCGTCCTCTGAGCCCGCTCCTGAGCCCCGCTCAGGTCGCGGCAGCAGACACGGCCGAGGGCCGGTACTCCCCCGCTCGGGGGTGGAGTACCGGCCCTGGAGTCGTTTCCCGGACGGTCCGGGCTTTTCGGGCGCACGGTGCCGTGCGCGCCTCCGCTTTCCTCGGCCCGGTGGGCGGCCGTGTCGAACGGGGCCCCGGGCCCTGAGAAGATGGCGGCGCAGTCCCTTGGCGTCGGATGGAGGTGGTGGGCCCGTGGGCACACAGCCGTACGAGCCCCACGGGGCCGGCGACCCCACCGCGGTCCGGGCCGCCCTCGGCCTCGGGCTCCTCGCCGTCGGGGGCTGGCTGCTGAACACCACCCGCCCCTGGCAGAAGCCGGGGCACGCCCTCCTCCTCGCGACCGGCTGGACCGTGTCGGGCGCGCTGCTGGTGTGCGGTCTGGTCCTGCTGGCCCGGTGCGTGCGCACCGTGCACGGATCCCCCGACCCTGAGGGTCGGGGGATCCGGGACCGCCGTCCTTCGTGAGCCGGCTCCGTCAGGCCTTCGGGGCCACCTTCGACAGACCGTTGATGATGCGGTCCATCGCGTCGCCGCCCGCCGGGTCGGTCAGGTTGGCCAGCATCTTCAGGGTGAACTTCATCAGCAGCGGGTGGGTCAGGCCGCGCTGCGTGGCGACCTTCATGACCTTCGGGTTGCCGATCAGCTTCACGAAGGCGCGGCCCAGCGTGTAGTAGCCGCCGTAGGTCTCCTTGAGCACCTTCGGGTAGTTGTGCAGCGCCAGCTCGCGCTGCGCCGGGGTGGACCGGGCCTGCGCCTGCACGATGACGTCGGCCGCGATCTGGCCCGACTCCATCGCGTAGGCGATGCCCTCGCCGTTGAACGGGTTGACGAGACCGCCCGCGTCACCGACCAGCAGCAGGCCCTTGGTGTAGTGCGGCTGCCGGTTGAACGCCATCGGCAGGGCCGCCCCGCGGATCGGCTGCGTCATGTTCTCGGGGGTGTAGCCCCAGTCCTCCGGCATCGAGGCGCACCAGGCCTTGAGGACCTCGCGCCAGTCCAGCTCCTTGAAGGCGGAGGAGGAGTTGAGGATGCCGAGGCCGACGTTGGACGTGCCGTCGCCCATGCCGAAGATCCAGCCGTAGCCGGGCAGCAGCCGGTCCTGCGGGCCGCGCCGGTCCCACAGCTCCAGCCAGGACTCCAGGTAGTCGTCGTCGTGCCGCGGCGAGGTGAAGTACGTGCGCACCGCGACGCCCATCGGGCGGTCCTCGCGCCGGTGCAGGCCCATGGCCAGCGACAGCCGGGAGGAGTTGCCGTCGGCCGCTACGACGAGCGGGGCGTGGAAGGTGACCGGGGTCTTCTCCTCGCCGAGCTTCGCCTGCACGCCGGTGATGCGCCCGGTGCGGGCGTCGCGGACGGGCTCGCCGACGTTGCAGCGCTCGTACAGCCGGGCGCCGGCCTTCTGGGCCTGGCGGGCCAGGGTCTCGTCGAAGTCGTCGCGCTTGCGGACGAGTCCGTACTCCGGGAAGGAGGCGAGTTCCGGCCAGTCCAGCTGGAGCCGCTGGCCGCCGCCGATGATGCGCAGGCCCTTGTTGCGGAGCCAGCCGGCCTCTTCGGAGATGTCGATGCCCATCGCCACCAGCTGCTTGGTGGCGCGCGGGGTCAGCCCGTCGCCGCAGACCTTCTCGCGCGGGAACGCCGTCTTCTCCAGCAGCAGGACGTCCAATCCGGCCTTGGCGAGGTAGTAGGCGGTGGTCGAGCCGGCGGGCCCGGCCCCGACGACGATCACGTCCGCGGAGTGTTCGGAGAGGAGCTCGGTCACTGCGGGGTCTCCCGAAGGCTCGATAAAGGGTGCCCAACGGCACCGGACATGTGCAGTCTATGCAGCGAGAGTGATCGCGATCCGAAGGGCTGCCCCGATGACGACTTCGCCGACCCGGCCCCCGCTCCCGGCGGTAGGGCTGCGCGTGCCCACCGACGAGGACGCCCACGCCTGGCACCGCGTCTTCAACGACGCCGATGTGATGGAGTTCCTCGGCGGTCCCGCCGAATTGTCCGAGTACGAGGAGTTCACCGCGCGCCAGCGCATGCACGACGCACAGCTGGGCCTGTGCCTGTGGACGCTGCTGGACGGCGCCGGCGAGGTGATCGGCTTCACCGGAGCGCAGCCGTGGCCGGTGGACAAGGCGTGGGGGCCGGTCGGGGAGATCGAGATCGGCTGGCGGCTCGGGCGGGCGGCCTGGGGCCGCGGCTACGCGTACGCCGCGGCGCTGGCCACCCTGGAGCGGGTCCGCGGGGCCGGGATCGAGCGGGTGGTGGCGATGATCCACGCCGACAACGCCCGCTCCGTGGCGGTCGCCGAGCGACTGGGCATGACCCTGGCCGAGGAGTTCACCACGCCGGGCGGCAATCCGGCACGCCGCTACGCGCTCGCCCTGTAGGGCGGAGGGCAACGATCCGTGTCCTCCGGCTCCCTCGTCCGTCCCTCCACCACCGTCACCCGGGTCTCCTCGGTGCTGACGGTGTGGTGGGCGACGTCCCCGCTCGCGCTCGTCGCCGCCGACCGCGTCCCGTATTCGCCGCCACGGTGCTGGCGTGGTTGGCCCTCACGGGCGTGCTCGTCGCTCCCGTCGCCGGGCTGGTACTGGCGTACGCGGGAGGACATCCCCGAGTACGCCGGCGCTTCGCCGTCATGAGCGCCGTGTCCCTCGCCGTGTGCTTCCTCGTCTACGTCTTCTGGCAGTTCGCCATGGAGTGCGCCCCCGGCGACCCCTCCTGCTCCCCGTAGCGCCCGGAAGGCGTCAGAAGACGGACAGGCCCGTCAGGGTCGTGAAGCGGTCCAGCGCGGCGACGCCCGCGACCGAGTTGCCCCGGGCGTCCAGCCCCGGGCTCCACACGGCGAGGGTGCACTGCCCCGGGACGACGGCGACGATCCCGCCGCCCACGCCGCTCTTGCCCGGCAGCCCGACGCGGTAGGCGAACTCGCCCGCCGCGTCGTACGTCCCGCAGGTCATCATCACCGCGTTGACCTGCTTGGCCTCGCTGCGCGTCAGCAGCCGCGAGCCGTCCGCGCGCAGCCCGTGCCGGGCCAGGAACCGGCCGGCGCGGGCCAGGTCCGCGCAGGTCATCTCGATGGAGCACTGCCAGAAGTAGTGCTCCAGCAGAGCGGGGACCGGGTTGTCGATGTTCCCGTACGAGGCCATGAAGTGGGCGAGGGCCGCGTTGCGGTCCCCGTGCCCCTGCTCGGAGGCGGCGACCTCGGCGTCGAAGCCTATGTCCGGGTTCTGGCTCTCCTGCCGCAGGAACTCCAGCACCTCGCTGCTCGCGTCGCCCGTCAGCGTCTGGAGCCGGTCGGTGACCACCAGGGCGCCCGCGTTGATGAACGGATTGCGCGGAATGCCGTTCTCGTACTCCAGCTGCACGAGCGAGTTGAACGGATTGCCCGAGGGCTCCCGACCGACCCGCTCCCACAGGCTGTCGCCGCCCTCGGCCAGGGCCAGGGCCAGCGCGAAGACCTTGGTGATCGACTGGGCGGAGAAGGGCACCTGCCAGTCCCCCACCCCGAAGACGTTTCCGTCGAGATCGGCGACGGCCATCCCGAACTGCCGCGGGTCCACCGCGGCGAGCGCCGGGATGTACTCGGCGGGCGTGCCGCTGCCCAGCAGCGGGGCGACGTCGGCGGCGATCCGCTCCAGCAGGGGCTTGTAGTCCAGGGGCCCGGCGTCGGGCGGCAGGGCGTCGGGCACGGCGGTCAGGCCTTGGTGCCTCTGTGCAGCGCGACGATGCCGCCGCTGAGGTTGCGCCAGGCGACCTTGGACCAGCCGGCCTTCTGCAGCAGGCCGGCCAGCGCCGGCTGGTCGGGCCATTCGCGGATGGACTCGGCGAGGTACACGTACGCGTCGGGGTTGGACGACATCGCGCGGGCGACGGGCGGCAGCGCACGCATCAGGTACTCGGTGTAGACCGTCCGGAACGGCGCCCAGGTCGGCTGCGAGAACTCGCAGATCACGACCTGCCCGCCGGGCTTGGTCACCCGGAACAGCTCGCGCAGCGCCGCGTCGGTGTCCTGGACGTTGCGCAGGCCGAAGGAGATCGTGACGGTGTCGAAGACGTCGTCCTTGAACGGCAGCTTCGTCGCATCGCCGGCGGTCAGCGGAAGCCAGGAGTTCCGCTTCTTGCCCTCCATGAGCATGCCCAGGGAGAAGTCGCACGGGACGACGTACGCGCCGGTCGCCGCGAAGGGCAGCGAGGAGGTCGCGGTACCGGCGGCCAGGTCCAGGACCTTCTGCCCGGGGCGCGCGTCGACCGCCTTGGCGACCTCCTTGCGCCACACCCGGTCCTGGCCGAGGGAGAGGACGTCGTTGGTCAGGTCGTAGTTCGCCGCGACCCTGTCGAACATGGAGGCGACTTCGTGCGGCTGCTTGTCCAGGGAGGCCCTTGTCACTGGCGTTCGCCCCTCGTGTTGCGATGCGGATCGGCGGGTACGGCCCCATCCTCTCAGGCCGCGCGGGCCCGGACGGCGCGGGCTCCGCCGTACCGCGCCGTGGCGGTGCCGTACCCGACCGTAGAACTGTTCCGAAGGACAGTTACGCTGCTACGCCGCATACGCGTTGACTGCCAGGGTGCGGCCCGGTGAGGGTCACCCACCGGATCAGAACCACAACCGTGGGCGGGTCCGGCAGTGGCCGCCGCGAACAGGAAGCTTCACGATGCCGCCAGGCCATTCCACCGGTCGTTCCCGCCGTGACGGCCCGCGCGCCAGGCGCCGGGCCGAGCGGCGCAGGCGGCTGCGGCGCACGATCCTCCTCGGCTCGGCGGCGCTGGTCGCCGTATCGGCCACCGCCTACGCGCTGCTGCCCGAGGACGAGACCACCACGGCCGCCAAGGGCCGCACCGCGGCGCAGACCGACGCACCGGCCGGGGAAGGCACCGACGCCGCGGGGAACCCGCTCCCGCAGGGAGGCGCGAAGTCCCCCGAGGCCGCGCAGTCCCCCGCCGCCCCCGCACAGCAGCCCGCCTCCCCCTCGCCGTCCACCGGCACCCCCGCGACGCCCGGCAAGCCCGGCACCTTCACCGGGTCGGCCGCTGCCGGCAGCGCGCAGGGCAAGGGGACGACCCGGCGCTGGCGGCTGGAGGTCGAGGAGGGCAGCGGGATCGACCCGGAGGCCGCCGCCCGCTCCGTCGAGGCGATCCTCGGGGACCCGCGCGGCTGGACCAAGGACCCGCGCTACGGCTTCCAGCTCGTGGGAGCCGGCCAGCCGGTCGACTTCACCGTCAAGATCGCGACGCCCAAGACCACCGACCTCCTGTGCGACGTGGTCACCCCGGAGCTCATCGGCGAGACCAACTGCCGCGTGGGCAATGCCGTGGTGGTGAACCTCAAGCGCTGGAAGGAGGGTTCGCCCCAGTTCAGCGGCTCCGTGGAGGAGTACCGGGCACTGATCGTCAACCACGAGGTCGGGCACGCGATCGGCCGCGGCCACGAGGGCTGCCCGGGCCCCGGAAAGCCGGCCCCGGCGATGATGCAGCAGATCAAGGGGCTGGACGGATGCAAGTCCAATGCCTGGCCCTTCGACGCGAATGGAACCTACCTGTCCGGTCCATCCGTCCTCTAGGGAAAGGCCGGCCCCCGTAAGGGGCCGACCGGGGGGCATCGAGGAGTGGAACCGTGCGCGTCGTCAGCTTCAGCGTCCCTGCGTGGTTCCCCTCGTACGAGGAGCCGGACGGGACGTCGGCGCAGCACGAGGCGCAGCCCTGCGAAGCGCTGCTGACCGAGCAGGAGTCCGCGGTGTTCCTGTGCCTGGCCACCGGCGCGTCCAACCGGGAACTCGCCGAGGAACTCCAACTGTCCGTCAGCACGGTCAAGTTCCACGTCGTGAACATACGGGCCAAGCTCGGCGGGATCAGCCGCCTCCAGGCCTGCCTGCTCGCCGCCCTAGCCCGGGAGGGCGGCCGGCCCGCCGACTGCGGGCCCCTCGAAAGCGGGACCCTCGACATCGACGGTGGGCTCAGCGCCGCCGGTGGAGCAGCCGCCCCCCGATGACCGTGGCCACGCACGTGGTCGCACCCCGCGCCAGCAGCTCGGCCTCGTCCGCCACCGCGAAGACCGCGAAACGCGCCGCTGCACCCGGCTCCAGGACCCCGTGGAAGGCCTCCGCCGCCGACTCCCGACCCGCGAAGGGATCCAGGGCCGGCCGGCCCTCGCAGGGCGCAGGCGGCAGGATCGTCAGCCCCGAGCGGGACACCGCCGTACGCACCGCCGCGACCGTGAACCGGCCGCACACCGCCACCACCCCGCGGGCCAGCAGCCGCTGCGTGCCGCGCCGGGCGCTGTGGCCCCACCGCGACTCGGTCAGCTTCAGGGCGTCCAGCGCTTCCCCGCCGCTGATCGGGTCCGCGCCGAGCTCCGTGACCTCGTACGGGTCGTCCGGGTAGTACGTCCGCTCCAGCAGCTCGTCCGCCCCGCGCACCAGCAGCCCCGGGGTGAGCACCCCGGGCCAGCGGCGGACCCGGGCGTGCGAATGGGCCGAGCCGAGGTCCTCATACGTGCCCACGCGGGCGATCCGGTCCCCCTCGACGAGGACCGCACCGCCCGCCAGCGGCGCGGACCCCGGTCCGGTCACCAGGAGCTCGGCGGCGTGCAGCGTCAGCATCGTGATCGTGTCGGACGCGTCAGTTCGCGGAGATGAGCTTCAGCTCGGGGTGCGCGGTGCCGCCCTCGATCGCGATGGAGGAGATGTGCGAGACGACGCGGTCGTCGGCCGGGTCGTTCGCCGGGTCGTCGTGGACCAGGAGGTGCTCGTACGTCGTCGCGCGCTGCGCCGGAGTGCGGCCCGCCTTGCGGATCAGGTCGATGATCTCCTGGCGGTTGGAGCGGTGCTTGGCACCGGCCGAGGAGACGACGTTCTCCTCCAGCATGATCGAGCCGAGGTCGTCCGCGCCGTAGTGCAGCGAGAGCTGGCCCGCCTCCTTGCCGACGGTCAGCCAGGAGCCCTGGATGTGGGCGATGTTGTCGAGGAACAGGCGCGCGATCGCGATCATGCGCAGGTACTCGAAGATCGTCGCCTGGGTCCGGCCCTTGAGGTGGTTGTTCTCGGGCTGGTAGGTGTACGGGATGAAGGCGCGGAAGCCGCCCGTGCGGTCCTGCGTGTCACGGATCATCGCGATGTGCTCGATGCGCTCGGCGTTGGTCTCGCCGGTGCCCATCAGCATGGTGGAGGTGGACTCCACGCCCAGCTTGTGGGCGATCTCCATGATCTCCAGCCAGCGCTCGCCGGACTCCTTGAGCGGGGCGATCGCCTTGCGCGGCCTGGCCGGCAGCAGCTCGGCGCCGGCGCCCGCGAAGGAGTCGAGGCCGGCCGCGTGGATGCGCCGGATGGCCTCCTCCGCCGAGACCTTCGAGATGCGGGCCATGTGCTCGACCTCGGACGCGCCGAGGGAGTGGATGACCAGCTGCGGGAACGCCTGCTTAATGGCTGCAAAGTGGTGCTCGTAGTACTCGACGCCGTAGTCGGGGTGGTGCCCGCCCTGGAACATGATCTGCGTGCCGCCGAGCTCGACGGTCTCCGCGCAGCGGCGCAGGATGTCGTCGAGGTCGCGGGACCAGCCCTTCTTGGCGTCCTTGGGAGCCGCGTAGAAGGCGCAGAACTTGCACGCCGTGACGCACACGTTCGTGTAGTTGATGTTCCGCTCGATGATGTACGTCGCGATGTGCTCGGTGCCGGCGTAGCGGCGGCGGCGCACCGCGTCGGCCGCCTGCCCCAGCGCGTGCAGCGGCGCGTGGCGGTAGAGGTCGAGCGCCTCTTCCTTGGTGATCCGGCCCCCCGCTGCGGCGCGGTCGAGGACAGACTGGAGAACGGCCTGGTCGGTCACCGGGAGTCACCTTTCGGCGGTGTGTCTGTGTCAAGGTCCGGACCGAGCCAGCCTACGCCAGGGCCCGGCGGCGGATTTCAGGGGCTGCGCCTGAGATCTCCCTCGGGGTTTCCGGCCGGGGTGTCGCCCGACTTGTAGTGGAGCGTCCCGTCGGCGTTGAGGGTGAACCGCTCGTCGGCGGAGCCGTCGGAGCAGACCCCGGGGGCCGGGTTGGTTCCGCCCGCGGTGTCCAGGACCAGGGAGCGGTCGGTGGCCGAGGAGAGTTTCCAGTCGCCGCTGCAGTCGGTGCCGAGGACGGCCAGCACCGACTTGTCCCGGGCGACGACCTCGCCGACCTTGCCGCCCTTGATGGTGATCTCGAACTCCGACGACAGGCCGAGGCGGGCGGTGGTGACCGTCCCCTTCCACGTCCCGATGAGCTCCTTGGGGACGTCGGTACGGGTCCCGGGTGCGGGGGACGCGGAGCTCGCGCCCGGGGACGGGGCCGAGGCGCCCGGGGCGGGCGAGGAGGCCGTGGGCCGCGCGCCGGCGTCGGCCAGGTCCCGCTGCCCGTCGCCGCCCTGCCCGGGCAGCAGATCCATCCAGAACAGTCCGCCGGACAGCAGGGCCAGCGCGGCCGCCGCGGCCAGTACGAGGGTGCAGCTGAACCGGCGCCCCGCGGCGCTGACGGTGACCTGCCGCCCGCCGGTCTCCGTACGCGGATGCGGCAGAGCCGCTCCCGCCGGGCTCCCGCCGGGGGTCCCGGTGGGGCTGCCGTACGGGCCCGCGGCCGGCGCGGCGTACGGGGAGCCCGCGCCCTGGCTCCCGTACGAGGGGTCCGGCGCTCCGAAACCGCCGCCGGCGGGGGCGTACGAACCGGCGGTGAAGGGGACGGGGCCCGACGCGGCCTCCGGTGCGGCCGCGGCCGCAGCGGCTCCGGCCCCGGCCGGAGCCGGTCCGCCTGCCGCAGCGCCCGCGGGGGAATCGGCGTCGAGGTCGAGGAGGGCCACCGCGGCCCGGCTGGCCTCCTCGACCAGGGGTGCGGGGAGCCAGCCGGGGGCGCCGAGCGCCCCGGCCAGGGCGGCGGCGACGGCCTCGGGGGCGGGCCGGGCGGCGGCCGTCTTGGCCAGGCAGGCCTCGATCAGGTCGCGCAGGTCCCCGGCCGGGAGCTCGCCGAGCTCGGGCGGTTCGTGCACCACCTTGTAGAGGAGGGTGGCGGAGTTGTCCCCGCTGAAGGGGGGCCGGCCGGTCGCCGCGAAGGCCAGCACCGCGCCGAGCGAGAACACGTCGGCCGCCCCGGTGATCCCCTTGCCGAGGATCTGCTCGGGCGACATGTAGCCGGGCGAGCCGACGGAGACGCCGGTGGAGGTGAGCGAGGCGGTCCCGTCCGAGGCCCGCGCGATGCCGAAGTCGATGAGCCGCGGCCCGTCGAGAGTGAGCATCACGTTCGACGGCTTCACGTCCCGGTGGACGAGCCCGAGGCCGTGCACGGCCACGAGGGCGCGTGCCAGCCCCGCGCCGACGGCCCGTACCGCGAGCTCGGGGAGCGGCCCGTGCGAGGCGAGCGCGCGGTCCAGGGAGGGCCCCGCCACGTACCCGGTGGCCACCCAGGGGACCGGGGCCTCCGGGTCCGCGTCCAGCACCGGTGCGGTCCACTCGCCGCCGACCCGCCGGGCCGCCTCCACCTCGCGGCGGAACCGGGCCCGGAACTCCTCGTCGGAGGCGAAGTGCGGGTGCACGATCTTGACGGCGACGGTCCGTCCGCCGGCGCTGCGGCCCAGGTAGACGCGGCCCATGCCACCTGCGCCGAGCCGGCCGAGCAACCGGTACGCGCCGATGGTCCGCGGCTCACCGGCTTCCAGCGGATGCATCGCGTCCCCCCAATTCCCCGTGATCCCGGGCGTCTTGTGGCGCCCGGCCGAGCAGCAGCCTAGGGGGTGCGGGGTGGGGGGAGGGTGCGGCCGTCACCCTTTTGCATTTCCCCCTGCCCGCGGAGAAATGCGGAAAGGGCGGGAATTCCCGGGAAACCGGGCATTCACCTGACGGGCGCTTTGGATCTACCCGGCGGTAAACCCGGTCAGCACTCCTGGACCATCGCGCTCAGCAGCTCCACGGACACGTCCGCGGGATACCCCGTGGTGGGTCCGGTTCGGCGGGCGAATTCCCGTACGCCGGCCAGCTGGTCGGGTCCGAAGCGGAAGTCGAGCGTCGTGAAGTACCGCTCCAGCAGCTCCGCGTCGAAGGCCTCCCAGCGCGCCGCCTGCTCGGCGACCTTGGTGACCTCTTCGAGGGAGAGGTCGCGGGAGGCGAGGAAGGCCTCGTGGACCTTCTGCACGACGGCGGGCTCGCGCGCGAGGTAGTCCTTCCGGGCGGCCCAGACGGCGAAGACGAACGGCAGTCCGGTCCATTCCTTCCACATGTGCCCGAGGTCGTGGACGGTCAGTCCGAGCCGGGGCGCGTCGTGGAGCGAGGCCCGCAGGGCGGCGTCGCCGATCAGTACGGCGGCGTCCGCCTCCTGCATCATCACGCCCAGGTCGGGCGGGCAGGTGTAGTAGTCGGGCCGTACGCCGTACTGCTCGGAGAGCAGTAGCTGGGCCAGGCGTACGGACGTACGGGAGGTCGAGCCGAGGGCGACGCGGGCTCCGTCGAGCCGGTCCAGCGGGACCTGCGAGACGATCACGCAGGACATCACGGGGCCGTCGCAGCCGACCGCGAGGTCGGGGAAGGCGACGAGCCGGTCGGCGTTGCGGAGGAATTCCACGAGGGTGATCGGGGCGATGTCCAGCTCCCCGTCGACGAGCCGCTGGCTGAGCTTCTCGGGGGTGTCCTTGGTCAGCTCCAGGTCCAGCAGCGTGCCGGTTCTGGCGAGCCCCCAGTAGAGGGGCAGGCAGTTCAGGAACTGAATGTGGCCGACGCGGGGCCGGCTGCGGTAGACGTCCACATCGCGAGACTAGTCCCCCGGTCTGCGTCAGCCTTGAGGCGGGTCTCAAACGTCCGGGTGACGTGATCTTTCCCTCTGGTCTCGGCCGCATGGTGCGTGCTAGGCTCGACGCAAGTTGCAGTTTGGTTTCCCTTGCAGTACGAGGCCTGCGGAGAATGTGACCCGCAGGCTTTTGTAGTTTTCAGACTTCTTAGCAGGTTCTGGAGCAGGGCGACCCTTTGGCCCATAGGAGGGCTCATGGCTACCGGAACCGTGAAGTGGTTCAACGCTGAAAAGGGCTTCGGCTTCATCGCCCAGGACGGCGGCGGCCCGGATGTCTTCGT
The DNA here is from genome assembly GCF_004795115.1 of Streptomyces sp. A0592. Lineage (NCBI taxonomy): Bacteria > Bacillati > Actinomycetota > Actinomycetes > Kitasatosporales > Streptomycetaceae > Streptomyces > Streptomyces sp. A0592. The sequence continues at coordinate 60,025 of NZ_SSBM01000028.1, read as the reverse complement.
CCACTACTCCGCGATCAACGCCTCTGGCTTCCGCTCCCTCGAGGAGAACCAGACGGTGAACTTCGACGTCACGCAGGGTCCGAAGGGCCCGCAGGCGGAGAACGTCACCCCGGCCTAGTCGCCTGGGCCAACCTCAATCGCGGGTTGGAAAAGCAGTACCCAAGGAGCCCTGTCACCTCTGCGCGAGCAGAGCGGCAGGGCTCCTGCCTTTCCCCTCCCGGGTAAGGGGGCGGATACGCCCTGGGGCCCGCACCGTGTGCACGGTGCGGGGCCCCAGGGCGCATGTACGGCCGGGCCGGCCGGTCCCGGGCCTTGTGGGCCCGGGCCGGGGTCACTTCGCGGCGGCCGCGGGCGGCGCGGTGATCTCGATGTCGAGGATCAGGGTCACGTCCTCCGGGGTCACCAGACGGAGCTGGTAGGTGCCCGGAGCGAGGTCCGCGTCCGTGAAGAGCTCCGGCAGGACGATCCGGCCGTCGGCCCCGGTCGCCGCCAGGGCGAGGCTGAAGACCTTCTTGCCGGTCTCGTCCTTGAAGTACGGGCCCTTCGCGGTCGCCGGGTCGGCCGGCACCCACTTCCCGTCCTTCTCCTGGCCCAGTCCGGCGAGGACACCGGACACGGCGACCGCCTTGCCCTTGGCCGTGGCCCGGACCTCGACGCCCTTGATGCTCGTACCGGCGACCGCCGCGATCGGCTTCGAGCCGTCCGGGCGGGCGAGCAGGTCGGCGGCGGGCGCCGTGACCTTGCCCGCGAAGTTCACGGTGAGCCTGCTCGTGGTGTCGTAGGCCGAGGCGCGCAGGGTGAAGGTGCCCGCCGTGGCGCCGGCCTTCAGGCCGGGCGCGGCGGCGATGCCGTCGGCGCCCGTCTTGACCACCAGGGACTTCGCCGTCCCGAAGAGGGTGCCCGGGGTACCGGTGGCATCCTCCTCGACCGCGAAGATCACTTCCTTGTTCGCGGCGGGCTTGCCGTCGCTGAGGAGCAGCTTGACCCGCGGAACCACGGTGAAGGCCGCGCCCGCCTCGGCGGTGAGGCCCGGACCGTCGAGCACCGTCAGCTCGGCCAGGTGCGGGGCCGGCTTCTCCGGGGTCGGAGTCGGCGTCGGGGTGGGGGTCGGCTTGGGGGTGGGCGTCGGCGTCGGCTTGGGGGCCGGCGTCGGCGTGACCGGATTCTGCGGGCTGGGCGTGGGCAGGGTGCCCGGCTGCGCCGGCGGGTAGTTCCCGACGGGCGGGTTGGCCACCTCGGTCGCGCCCTGCTGGTACTGCTTCATGTAGCCGAGCACGGTGTTCACGTACTCGCGGGAGTTGTTGTAGCTGAGGATGGCCTTGTCGAGCTCGGCGGCCACGGACAGGTTCCGGTCGCCCGCGCACAGGTAGAGGCCGGCGCCCAGAGCGGCGTCGTAGATGTTGTTCGGGTCCCGCTTGGCGTCGCCGTTGCCGTCGGCGCCCCAGGTGGCCCAGGTCGAGGGGATGAACTGCATCGGGCCGACGGCGCGGTCGTAGACCACGTCCGCGTCGAACTCGCCCCGGTCGGTGTCGCGGATCTCGGCGAAGCCGTTGCCGTCGAGGCGCGGGCCGCGGATCGGCTTCTCGGTGTAGCCGTCCGCCTTGAGGCCGTAGCCGGAGGCGTGGACGGATTCGACCCGGCCGATGCCCGCGAGCAGCTGCCAGGGCAGCTTGCAGTTGGGGAGTGCAGCCGCGACGGCGACCTCGGCGCGGTGGTAGGCGTCGAGGGCGGTCGCGGGTATGCCGCTGGTGCCCTCCTGCGCGCCCGTCCCCGCGGCGGGCGGCGGGTCGGCGACGATGTCCGGCAGGTCCAGCCGGGCGTCACCGCGGTCGGTGGCCTGCGGGCTGTCCGGGGTCGGTTCGGATTCTCCCGCGTCCGCGGTCGACGGAGTGGACACGACCGCGGCAGTGGTCAGGCTGGCCGCGAGCGCGGCCGTGCACAGGACCTTGCGCGAGGTGTTGACGATGTGGCGGTGAAGCGGCTTCACAGTGCGGCAATCCCCCCAAGGAGCCGTTCAAGGGTATGCGGCCGGTCTGGCCGTGAATATCCACTGTCTATCAGGTATTCCGACCCGACTCGCCGTCCGACCGGCAGATGTGACGCACCATTCGTCTCGCCTTCACCGGGTTCTGGCGACAGAACGGACAACGATCTCGACTCTCCGCCCGAATTGGCCCGATGACAACCTGTTTCCAGCCGGATCCCGTCCGTTCGAAGCCACAGAACAAGCCAACGCCCGCGCACCGGCGCCCCGTCCGGCCGCCAACGCCCGCCGGTCCCCGCTTGCTTCACGAACCCGGCACACCGCGCACACGAGCGTGTGACCCGGATCACTCAAGAGGAATGCCGGAGACCGATACATTTCGCGGCGCCCGCCGGTCCTCACTTCCGTACACACCGACCCGGACGGAAGAGGAACGATCCCCATGCGCATCGTCATCACGGAATTCATCAGCCTCGACGGCGTCGTGCAGGCCCCGGGTGGCCAGGGCGAGGACAACGACGGCGGCTTCGCCCACGGTGGCTGGACCCAGCCCTTCTTCGACCCGGAGGTCGTCGGCGGCTCCTTCACCGAGGCCCTGGAGAAGGCAGACGCGCTGCTGTACGGGCGCCGCACCTGGCAGAACATGGCCGCGGCATGGCCCGAGCGGGCCGGCGACCCGTTCGCCGACCGGATGAACGCCCTCCCGAAGTACGTCGTGTCCGACACCCTCGGCGACGACGAGCTGACCTGGAACAACACCACGCGCATCGACGGCGGCAAGGCCGTCGCCCGCATCCGCGAGCTGCGCGACGGCGACGGCGACGGCGGCGACCTGGTCGTGATGGGCAGCCCCACCCTCGCGCGCACCCTGCTGAGCGAGGGCCTCGTCGACGAACTCCGGCTCATGATCATGCCGGTGCTGCTGGGGGGCGGAAAGTCGATCTTCCCGCAGGACGGCGGCCTGCACACCCTCGAACTGGTCTCCACGGCCATCAGCCCCGCGGGCGTGCACGTGTGCACCTACCGCCCGACCGCCAAGGCCTGACCGGAGCTCCCCCGGGGGCCGGCCCCCGGGGGAGCGTTCACACCACCGGAGGGGGCACGTCGACGGGGTCGGAGACCATCCGCACCTTGTACGTCAACTCGTACTGGGCCCCCGCCTCGTCGAAGCGGGCGACGTGGAAGTCCGTCGCGGGGATACCCGTGCCCACGAGGGACTCGCTCAGCACCACCGTGCCGATGACGTCCTCCACACTGCCGTCCACATTGGGCCTGACCACCACCTCCACCGTCGCGGGACCCGGCAGCGGCCGGGTCACGTCCAGGGTCCAGCTCTCGCCCGTCCCCATGTCCCGCCGCGCGACCTGCTCGCCGTCCCACCGGAGGGTGACCACGTCCAGCTCCGGCCTCGTGGGGTCGTTGTGGTTCGAGCGCGGTGACTGGCAATGGATCCAGTTGAGGATCCCCTCGTAGGACGCCATCGGCGCGTACCTCCGTGATGCGGTGCTGTCGGGTCGCTCCCACCGTTCCCCGCGGGCCTGCCGCTCACCACAAGGCGGACGGCCATCCGGCGGGGCCGCCGTCAGAACACGGCGGTGCCGATCCCGACCAGGATCCCGGCCACCGCCGCCAGTACGACGGCGGCGAACAGCCCGACCAGGGACACGAGGAAATAGCCGTCGCCGCTCTCCACCGTGCCGCTGCGCGCGCAGGCGAACAGCCAGGCCGCGAGCGCCAGGAACGGCACGAGCAGCAGGCCGGCCGCCGTGCCGAAGTTGAACACGGCCGTCCCCGACAGCTCATAGGCCCGGCCCCTCGCCGTCCGCACCTCCACCTCGGTGCCCCGCCGGTACTCGTCGGCGGCCGTGTCCAGCACGATCTCGCGCGCCGCCTCTCCCGGCCGCCGGGGGGTGTACCAGCCCGTGCAGTCGGTACCGGTCGTGTAGCCCTCGGCGTCGGCGGCCTCGTAGCAGCGGTGGACCGAGACGACCCCGTCGACGGGCCCGAAGCCGAGCACCGCCCCCATCTGCGGCCCGGGCAGCACCCACATCAACCACCCGGCCACCCCGAGCGCCACGACCACCCCGACCCCGGCCAGCCCCCGCCCCAACCCCCGCACAGCAGCACGCACGACGCCCCCTCTCCCGTGCAGGCCGATACCCACGAGGAGCGGGGCATAACGCGAGGGGGCGGGGCGGCGGCTCGGGGGCTTCGCGCGAGGCGGGCTTCGGCGGGGCGGGCTTCGGCGGGGTCCGGCCCGCCGTCGTGAGGGGCGCGGTGGCTGCGGTGTCAAGCCCCGAGATGCAGTGGCGTGACCGGGCGGGGGCGGCGGGGCGCAATGGTCGTACGAGGTTCGGCTCCGCAGGCCGGCCGCCACCGCTCCCCCGCAGCGCCAAGGAGTACGTCATGACCAGCATTCACCGTCTCGCCCTGCTCAAGGCCGCCATCGCCGTGGGAGCCCTGCGTGTGGCGCCCGGCGCGATCGGAGACTCCATGGAGCGCGCCGCCACCGGCACGCTCATCCCCATGCGACCCGATTCCCGCGGCGGGCCCAGGCGCTCGCAGCCGGCGTCGCTGCGCAGCCGCTGGTCCGACGCCGCCTGACAGGCCGGCGTGGCCGCCCCGGGAGCACCGACGTCGGTGCTCCCGGGGCGGCCACGCCGGCGCGTCAGGGCGCGGGGGTCCGGGGCGGGCGGCGCAGGACGGTGGCTGCGACGGCCAGGGCGGTGACGAGGAGGGCCGCACCGACCGCGAAGGCCAGGTGGTAGCCGCCGGTCAGGGCCTCGGAGGCGGGGCGGCCGGCCGTGGTGAGGGACTCGGCGCGGGAGGCGGCGAGGGTGGAGAGGGCCGCGATACCGAGGGCCATGCCGATCTGCTGGGTGGTGTTGAAGAGCCCGGAGGCCAGGCCCGCGTCCTCCGCCTTCGCGCCGGACATGCCCAGGGAGGTCAGGGCCGGCAGGGCGAGGCCGAAGCCGGCGGCGAGGAGCATCACGGGGAGCAGGTCGGTGGCGTAGTGGGACTGCTCGGCGTCGGCGGGGACCCGGGTGAGCAGGCCGAGTACGCCGATCAGGAGGACCAGTCCGGTCAGGAGGACCCTGCGTTCGCCGAAGCGGGCATTGAGGCGCGCCGAGACGGTCAGGGAGACCACGCCGATGACGGCGGCGGCCGGGAGCATCGCGAGACCGGTCCGGGCGGCTCCGTATCCGAGCACGTTCTGCATGTAGAGCGCGACGAGGACCTGGAAGGAGAAGAGGGCGGCGACCATCAGCATCTGGACCAGGTTGGCGCCGGTGACGCTGCGCGAGCGGAAGATCCGCAGGGGCATGAGCGGGGTGCGTGCGGTGGCCTGGCGGACGAGGAATCCGGCGAGCAGGGCGAGGGAGAGGCCGCCGAGGCCGAGCGTGCGGGCCGAGGCCGGTCCGTACTGGTCGATCTTGACGACGGTGTAGATCCCGAGCATCAGTCCGGAGGTGACGAGCAGCGCGCCGAGGGCGTCGGCGCCGGCCCTCAGGCCCAGGCCGCGGTCGGCGGGGAGGGCGGGGAGCGCGACGAGGAGTGCCGCGATGCCGATGGGCAGGTTGATGAGGAAGATCCAGTTCCAGGCGAGTGCGTCGGTGAGGACGCCGCCGAGGACCTGGCCGATCGAGGCGCCGGCCGCGCCGGTGAAGCTGAACACCGCGATGGCCCTGGCCCGTTCGCGGGGCCCGGTGAAGAGCGTGACGAGGATGCCGAGGCTGACGGCGGAGGCCATCGCGCTGCCGATGCCCTGGAGGAAGCGGGCGGCGATCAGGACCCCGGGGGAGGCGGCGGCGCCGGCCAGGAGGGACGCGGCGGTGAAGAGTGCGGTGCCCGCGAGGAACATCCGCTTGCGGCCGATCAGGTCGCCGAGCCGGCCGGCGAGCAGGAGCAGTGAGCCGAAGGCGATGAGGTAGGCGTTGACGACCCAGCTGAGCCCGGCCGGGGTGAAGCCGAGGTCGCTCTGGATGGCCGGCATGGCGACGGTGACGATGCTGCCGTCGAGGACGGTCATGAGCATTCCGGTCGCCAGGACGCCGAGCGCGAGCCGGAGCCGACGGGAGCTGTGCGCGGTCGGTGCGATCGCGTTCGGTGCGCCGGCGTTCGGTGCGTCGGCGGTCGGTGCGTCGGCGGTCGGCGCTGCTGCCGGTGCGGAGGTGGCGGACACGTGGTCTCTCCTGTCTTCGGGAACCAACAGGAGAGACCGTAGCAGATAGTTTTGTTGCAGACTATCTTCTACGGACCTAGATGTTCGACCCCTCCCGGCCTCACCCCTTCTGGCGCGCCCTCCGAGCCGGCCGAGGCCCTTCGACCGGGGCCTCCAGATGCCCCGTGACCAGCCGGTTCAGCGCACGGAGCAGCAGCTCGCGCTCATCGGCGGGCAGGGAGTCCAGGGCGCCCGCGTGGACGCCGTCGACGATCTTCTGACTCTCCTTCGCGACCTTCGCCCCCGCCTCGGTCACCGCGATGATCCGCGCCCGCCGGTCGGTGCTGGACGGCCGGCGCTCGGCCAGGCCGGCCTTCTCCAGCGCATCGACCGTCACCACCATCGTGGTCTTGTCCATGTCCCCGATCTCGGCGAGCTGCGCCTGGGTGCGCTCCTCCTCCAGGGCATGCACGAGCACGCAGTGCATCCGCGGGGTGAGCCCGATCTCGGCGAGCTGCGCGCTCATCCGCGTGCGCAGCACGTGACTGGTGTGGTCCAGGAGGAAGGACAGGTCCGGTTCGGTGCGGGTGGGTGCCATGGCTGTCATGCCGACCAGCGTAACGAAAGTCGATCCGTCGCGGATTATCGGCAGACGGACGACCTGCGGCGCGACCGGTCCACGGCGGCTCACGCCTCCCGCGGCCCCCGGTACAGCTCGTCGATGCGGTCGGCGTAGTCGCGCGCGATCGCGCCCCGCTTGAGCTTCAGCGACGGGGTCAGGTGCCCGCGCGCCTCGGTGAAGTCGCCCGGCAGGACGGCGAACCGCCGGATCGACTCGGCCCGCGACACCAGCTGGTTCGCGTCGTCGACGGCCCGCTGAAGGTCGGCGAGCAGCTCCTCGTCCCGCACCAGCTCGCGCATCGGTACGTTCTGCTTCTTCCGCATCTGGCGCCAGTGCCAGAGCCCGTCCGGCTCCAGGGTGATCAGCGCGGCGATGTACGGCCGGTTGTCGCCGACCACCATGCACTGCCCGACCAGCGGGTGGGCCCGCAGCCAGTCCTCCAGCGGAGCCGGGGCCACGTTCTTGCCGCCGGAGGTGATGATCAGGTCCTTCTTGCGGCCGGTGATGGTGAGGTACCCGTCCGCGTCGAGCTCTCCGATGTCCCCGGTGGCCAGCCAGCTGCCGTACGGGAGCGCCTGCCCGCTGTTCCAGTAGCCCGCGAAGACGTGCCGGCCGCCCAGCAGCACTTCCCCGTCGGGCGCGATCCGCACGGCCGTCCCGGGCAGCGGCCAGCCCACCGTGCCGAGCCGGGGCCGCTGCGGTGGGGTGACGGTGCTGGCGCCGGTCGTCTCCGTGAGCCCGTAGCCCTCGAAGACCTCGATGCCCGCGCCGGTGTAGAAGGCGGCGAGCCTGCGCCCCAGCGGTGATCCGCCGCTCAGGATGTAGCGGACGCGGCCGCCGAGCGCGGTGCGGATGCGCCGGTAGACGAGCGGGTCGTACAGCGCCCGTGCGGCGCGCAGCACCGGCCCGGGCGCCTTGCCCTCGATGCTCTCGCCGAAGCGGCGGGCGATGCGGGCGGCCCGGTCGAAGGAGGATGCGCGGCCCATCTTCTCGGCGGTGGCGCGGGCGGTGTTGTAGACCTTCTCCAGGACGTAGGGGATGGCGAGGAGGAAGGTCGGGCGGAAGCCGGCGAGGTCGGCGAGGAGGTCCTCGGTACGGATGCTGGGCGCGTGGCCGAGCTTCACGCGGGCCCGCAGGCAGCCGACCGCGACCATGCGGCCGAAGACGTGGCTGAGCGGCAGGAACAGCAGGGTCGAGGCGGGGTCCTTGCTGGCCGACTTGAAGACGGGGTGGAGCAGCTCGATGGAGTTGTCCACCTCGGCGAAGAAGTTGGCGTGGGTGATGACGCAGCCCTTGGGCTGGCCGGTGGTGCCGGAGGTGTAGATGAGGGTGGCGACGGAGTCCGGGGTGCGGTTGCCCCGCCGGGCGTGCACGAGGGCGTCGGGGATGCGCTCCCCCGCCTTCACCAGCCGGCCGATCGCGCCCGTGTCGAACTCCCAGAGGTGGGCCAGCCAGGGCAGGTTGATCCGCTCGGCGCTGAGGATGCGGGCCTGCGCGGTGTCTTCGACGGCGCAGGCCACGGCGCCGGAGTCCTGGATGATCCAGCGGGCCTGGAGGGCGGAGGAGGTGGGGTAGATGGGTACGGTGACCAGCCCCGCGGCCCATCCGGCGAAGTCGAGCAGGGTCCACTCGTAGGTCGTGCGCGCCATGATGGCGAGCCGGTCGCCCTCGCGCAGCCCCTCGGCGATCAGGCCCTTGGCGACGGCGAGCACCTCGGCCGCGAACTCGGCGGCCGTGACGTCGCGCCAGGACCCGTCGGCCTCCTTGCGGGCGAGTACGGCCTCGTTCGGGGCCTGCGCGGCGTTGTCGAAGGGGATGTCCCCGAGGGATCCGTGCGCGGGGGCCGCGGCGAGCGCGGGTACCCGCACCTCGCGCACCACTCCGTCGACGACCGTCCGGACGGGCTCCACCAGCTTCGGCTCCGCTTCCACGGCACGCCCTCCTCGGCTCACACGAGTGTTACCGCCGGTAATTTACGGAGGGGAAACCCCGTCCGACCAGCCCTCGGAGCCCTTCTTCACCGACGCTCCACTCCGCCACCGCCGCCACCGCACCGCGCGAGGGAATTGAGGAGGGCCGCGCCGCGTGCCGCGTCGTCGACGCTCACCGCGAAGTCCTTGCCGCCCGCGCGGACGACCAGGCACTCGCCGGCGCGCAGCATCACCGTCGTACCGAGTCCGCTGAGCCGGTAGCCCCAGCCGCCGACCTGCGCCGGCCGGCGCTCCTCGACCCGGGCCGACTCCACCACGGCCGCCGGCCAGCGCCGTACGGGCCATCCGAGCGGGCCGAACGCGACCTCCAGGCCCTCCCCCGTGACGCGCGCCCGTACGGAGGAGCACGCGAGGACGGCAAGGGCGGCGAAGGCGAGCGGCACCACGAACCACACCGGCCCGTCCACCAGGCCGCCCGCCCCGGCGACCGCGCCGACGGCAGCGGCGGCGCCCAGCACGGCTGCGGTCAGGTGGAGCCACGGGTTCGACGTCCGCGCGAGCCACACGAGCCGCTCACCGGCGGGAACGTCCATGACGGGGCCGCGTGCCGGCGGGCGGCCGCCACCCGGCACCCCCGCCCGCCGGTCGGTGAACCACCCGGCCGCGGCGGCCGCCACGACCGCGGCGCACACCGCCACCGCCACCCACAGGTCCGGCAGGTCGGCCCGGCGCCAGTCCCCCTGGTCCAGATTGGCCCGTACGACCACCGTCTGCGCACCCACCAGGGCCACACCGCCGGGCAACAGCGCGGTCGCGGCCCAGGTCCGGGCGGCGGCGAACGCCGCGACCCCCAGGACCAGTACGGCCCACACCGCCACCGGGAAGGCCACCGCACCCCCGAACGACGAGGCTCCGTCGGGCGCTCCGGACGGGCCGCCCCAGTGCGTGGCCATCCGGTCGGGCAGCCGCCCGCGCGCCGCCAGCGGCAGCGCGACCAGCACCACCGGTATCCCGGCCGCCCAGCCGGCCAATCCCCAACCCCTGCCCCTGCCGGCGTTCACGGCACCCCCCTGATCATCTCGATGAGATCGGCCTTCCCGTAGCCCAGGCGCGCCCCGTCCGCCACCAGTTCGCGTACGCGCTCCAGCAGTTCGGAGCGGCGGTCCGCGCCACTGGCCACGGTCACCCCGCGCCCGCGCCGGAACTCCAGCAACCCCTCGTCGCGCAGGGCCCGCAGGCCGCGCAGGACGGTGTTGGTGTTGACGCCCAGCGCCTGCGAGAGGTCCCGCGCGGGCGGCAGCCGGTCCCCGGGCGCGCACTCGCCCTCGGCGATGGCCCGCCGCACGGCTCCGGCGACCTGCTCGTGCAGGGGGCGGTGGTCCGCGATGTTCAGCCTCAGCAACATGGTGCTATTGAAGCTAGCACCATCACCCTCACTCACCCAACGGTCCGCACCGCGGCCCCAGTTGGGCGGCGCGCGATATTGCCCCGCGACCTGCGGCGATCCCGTGCGAGACTCCTGCGACCGACGACGGAGGAACAGACACCACATGCGCACCACCATGACCGCAACCAGCTGGGCCGCGGCGGCCGTCGTCGGCGCGATACTCGTCGCCGGATGCGGGGGCGGCGGGGCCGTGCAGCCGGGCGCGGCGGCACCCGCCGTACCCTCCGCCCCCACCCCCGCGCCGACGGCCTTCGGCAAGGAGGGGGTACGGGCCGACATTGCTGCGGCCACCGAGGCCGCCGGCCTTCCCGGGGAGACGACCCCCCTGTCCCCGACACCCACGGCCCCGCCCACGCCCGACCCTGCCGACCCGCCGGCCACCGACAAGGAGCGGGCCAGGGAAGAGGTGGTGGCACGGATCGCGGTCTGCAGCGTCGGCTGGTCGGCCGCCGACGGCCCGGGCTCCGCGCAGGACGGCGCCGAGGCGCGCAAGCGGTTCCGCGACGCCCTCGCCGGCCTCGTGGAGCGCGGCTGGAAGGAGTCCCGCCCGGTCGAAGAGGTCCCGGTCGGGAAGGGCACGATGCTCATGGCCCAGTACAAGAAGCAGGAATGGACCCTCCACGCCCGCCACGTCGAATCGGGATTGCTGGACATGACCACGATGACGGCCACCGAGGACGCGTGCGCGAACCGCTTCACCGACGCCGAGCTGGACCTCCTGGAGGACTAGGACGTCGCTGTCGGATCTCGTCGACCGGCCTCGTCCGGCAGACTCGAACGCGTGCATGAGCAGAGCCTGCCCACCCCAGATCCCAGTACGTGGTACCCGGTCGACGGTCTCGGCGACACCGTCGAGGAACGGTGGTTGAGGCTGCAGGAGCGACTCGGCGTCTGGGACCGGTCCAGCCTCCGGGAACTGGTCGAAGCCGCCTTCGTCGAGCCGAGGCTGCGCGCGCTGTCGCCGGGGACCAGCGTCTACTGGCTCCGCTTCAGCCATAGGGCCGCCCCTCCGGTCTTCGGCGGCCTGCCACTGGCGCGAACGCTGCGAGACGGTCGCTACGAGGTGCGAACGGCAGACGGCCGACTGCAGGAAGCAGCGAACGCGGCCGAGGCCGTCTCCCTGCTCGTCTCCGCGCTGCCGGCCGACCTCCCCGCGCCTCCCTAGGCCGTCACCCCGCGCTCGACGACGAAGAAGAGGAACGTGGGGCTGCGGGAGAGGTTCCGGAAGGCTTCGGGGAACAGGGCGCGGGCGGCAGGGTCCGGCTGGGGCTCGGCGATGACGGAGAGGCGGAAGCCGGCGGCGGTGAAGGCGTCGGTCATCGCGTGCAGCGGCTTGCGCCAGAACCGCATCGGGGCGGACTGCCCGCCGATCACCCACTCGAAGGCGTAGTCGGTGGTCGCGAAGTAGTCGGGCCGGGACTCCTGGAAGGTGTAGGCGACGAACGGGTGGTCCACCGAGACGAGCAGCCGCCCGCCGGGCCGCAGCACGCGCCGCAGTTCGGCCAGCGTCGGCCCCCAGTCCTCCAGGTAGTGCAGGACGAGCGACGCGATCACGTCGTCGAACGCACCGTCCGCGAAGGGCAGTCGGTCCCGCAGGTCGACGCGGTGCAGCGCCACGCCCTCGCCGAGCCGCCGACCGGCCAAAGCCAGCATCGCCGCGCTGACGTCCACGCCGGTGACGACGGCACCGCGGTCGCGCAGTGCCGCGGCCAGCGGGCCCGCGCCGCAGCCGGCGTCCAGGATCCGGCGGCCGCTCACGTCCCCGGCGAGCGCCAGCATCGCGGGCCGCTCGTAGTGGGCGTTGACGAGGCTGGTCTCGTTCTCCGCCGCGTACGCCTCGGCGAACCCGTCGTAGTCGTTGGCGGTGTTCGCGGCGTTCGCGGGCTCGGGCGGATCCGATAAGCGTTCCATCGTCGCAGACTAGGTCGTTGTGTGCGGGTCACCGAGGATGTCGGCCATGGCCTTCCTCCCATGCCCCTGCTGCTTCCGGCGGACGCTGGCGAAGCGCGCCGACTTCGAGATCTGCCCGGAGTGCGGCTGGGAGGACGACGGGCAGGACGACGCGGACGCGCACCTCGTACGGGGCGGACCCAACGGGGGCCTGAGCCTGACGCAGGCCCGGCTGAACTACCTGGAGGAAGTGGCCGAGGAATCCGAGGAGTCCATGGCGCTCGGCGGCGACAGGCTGTGGATTTCGGAAGCCCGACGTCGGCTGTCCGATGTCGAATAGCGCGACGACCAGTCCTGCCGGCCCTTACGCGGCGACCGGTGGGCAGGTTCTGCAGCGGCCCGGGGTCGGGGCGCGGAAGGCGCGGTCGCAGCCGTCGCAGTTCTGGAGAGGGTCCGGCCGTGCGGGCAGCCGGGCCTCCGGGGCGGCCGGAGCGGGCGGCAGGTGCGGCGGGAGCAGGGCGGTGAGCCGGTACGCGAGGACGGACGCGGGGCGCCGCATGTCCTCGGGCAGGCCCGACGACAGGACCCGCGCGACGGCCTCGGGGTCCACGCCGCGCTCCAGCCAGGCCGACACGGAGGGCACGAGGCGCCGTACGTCGCGTTCGGCCAGCAGCAGCCGCGGGTCGCGCCGCCGCAGCCCTGCGAGCAGGTCGGCCGCCCCGGGGTGCGGCGGCGGCTGCGTTTCGGGAGCCGCCGCCACCTCCGGTTCCGGTGTCGGCTCCGGCTCCGGGTCCGGGTCTGTTACGGGTTCCCGATCCGGCGGCTGAGGCGGGGGCGGGCCGCCCGAGGCGGACCCGGGCTTGTTGTACGAGTACGTACGGGTCACCACCCGCCCGCCCTCCAGCCGCTCGCGCCGCCGCTCCAGGTAGCCGTGCCTCTCCAGCTCCCGCAGGGCGGAGGCGATCCGCACCTCCCCCTCCGGGAAGCGGCCGGCGAGGGCCTTGATGCCGACGGGGGCGCCGTCCGGCAGCGACTGGATGTAGGCCGCGACGCCGATCGCCGTCGCGGACAGCTCGCGGTGCTGGAGGAGGTGGTTGCCGACCACGGTGTAGTGACTCGCGTGCCACGTGTTGACGTGGATGACACCGGATCGGGCGGCGCCGGAGGGAACTCGGGGCGTGGCGCGCGAGGGCGCGCTAGGGTACTGGGGAGCCATTGGGAAGGTAGTGCTTCCTTGTTGGTCAGGCCCTCGGCCGGGATGCCAGTCCCACCGGGGGCCGTCTCATGTCTGGGGTTGTCGCGGCGAGCATATGCCCGCCAACCCACCTGAAATCCAGCCGAGTTGACACTTTTCACCCGACCGAGCGATGCGGGCCGGGTTTGGTTGGTGGGTTGGTTCTTTCCCCCGGTTCTTTGGGTCTTTATGCGTCTAAGCACGCCGGGTCGCGGACCCCCGTGACCCGGCGCCCGTGCAGGTCAGGGGCACCTCCGCCCACACCACCTTGCCGGGGGCCGGCCCTTCCCTGACGCCCCAACGGTGGGCCAGCGCTTCGACGATGACCAGTCCGAGCCCCGCGTCGCGGATGCGCGGGATCCGGTCGCCGCGCGCGTCCGTCACCTCGATCAGCAGTGTCTCGGGTGTCGCGGTGAGGGCCAGCCGGAAGTCCCGTCCGGGCATGCGTCCGTGGGTCACGGCGTTGGCGGCGAGCTCGGCCACGACCTGCGCGAGCTCGACCAGGGGTAGGCCCCAGCCCCGCAGTTGCTCGACCGTCAGGAGACGGGCGAGACGCGCGGCGCGCGGGGTCGCGGACAGCTGGACCTGGAAGTCGACGAGTTGAGGAATCACGTCACTCAGCGTGTCCGTGCGTGCGTACCGTGAGAAGCGGCACCGCCCGTGCGTCCCGCCTTTGTCCGGGGCTTGTCCGGCCCCGTCCCGACTGTCCGGACCGACCCTGCGGGTACGGGGCGCTGAGGACATCGGTTCGTCGGAGGTGGGCGCGCAGTGAGCGTGGACAGCAGTGACGGTACGGAAGAGCCCGGCTGGGACGTCGATCCGGAGGACGAACAGGGCGCCGGCGGTGGTGGCCGCGCTGGGCCGCGAGCTCAGGGCATGGCGCGAGGCGGCCGGCCTGCGACCCGCGGACTTCGGGGCGGCCATCCAGTACGGAGAGGACCAGGTCCGCAAGGTCGAGTCGGGCAAGCGGATCCCCCGCCCCGAGTACCTGGACAGGGCGGACGAAGTCCTGAACGCAGCGGGCCGGATCTCCGCGATGAAGGCCGACCTGGAGCAGGTCCGCTACCCGAAGAAGGTGCGGGACCTTGCGAAGCTGGAGGCGAGGGCCGTCGAGATCGGCTCGTACGGTAACCACAACATCCATGGCCTGTTGCAGACCGAGGACTACGCCCGCGCGCTGTTCGAGATGGCGCAGCCCCCGCAGTCATCGGAACAGGTGGAACGAGGGGTGGCGGCACGTCTGGCTCGACAGTCGATCTTCGAACGGGCACCGGGACCGGCCCTCAGTTTCGTCCAGGAAGGCTGGAATGGGAGGCCGGATCCAGGTGCTGAAGTTCGGGGACGGAACGGCAGTGGGGCGCTCGGAGGGCATCTTCTACGGGCGGCCGGTCACCGACCCCAAGCATTTGCAGATCCTCGACCTGCGCTATGGCACGATCCGGGCACAGGCTCTCTCGCCCCGGGAGTCGCTGGCCTTCATCGAGACACTGCTGGGAGAAACGTGATCCACATGGCTGAGCTCGATTGGTTCAAGAGCAGCTACAGCGACAGCAGCGACATCAACGACTGCGTCGAAGTGGCCGCCACCCCCGACGGAGTTCTGGTTCGCGACTCCAAGGACATCGAGCGCGCCCAGCTGGCCTTCGGGCGCCCCGCATGGGCCGGGTTCCTCGCCCACACACCCGACGCCTGACGACACCTGGGCAGGAACAGAATGACCGACAACCGCGAGCTCAACTGGTTCAAGAGCAGCTACAGCGACGGCAGCGAAGGCGACTCCTGCGTCGACGTGGCCGCCACCCCCGGCGCGGTCCTGGTCCGCGACTCCAAGGACACCGCGCGCGCCCACCTGGCATTCGGCCGCCACGCCTGGGAAGGGTTCGTCGCACACGCGTCCGGAGGTTGACGGAACCGGGGGTTCCTCTCCCGCGTCTCTCGATGAACGGTCGCCAACTATGCGGGGGATGGATGTCGTTCGATGCGGAATGGGCGGAGCACAAAGCCCTCGCCCGATCGGCACCGACACCTGCGCAGGCACCGGTACCCGCGCCCGACGCGGCCGGGACGCTCGTGGCCACGGCTTCCTCCATCAACGGCAACGCGAACCTCCTGATCGAGATCGCCGCGCTCCTCCACGAGGGCCGTCCCGACGGGGACGCGAGCACCATGGCCCGCGCCCCGCGCGCCCATGCCGACGTGGCCGCGCAGACCCTCCGCTTCGCCGTGTTCGCCGACGACCAGTTCAAGGACACCGTCGCCCTCTTCGCCGGCCTCGCCACCCGCCTGAAGACCGCCGGCACGGGCTTCGCCGGGGTGGACGACGACACCGCCCGGTCCTTCCTCTCCGGCCTCCTCGCCTCGGGGCAGTACGTACCGCCGGAGTGCAAGTGAGCAGCGGGCTCAGCCACCGCGAGGACGTCGCCTTCCTGGAAGAGTGCAATCCGCCGCTCATCGAGCGGAACGCCGCCGAGTTCCGCCGTCTGCGCGACCTCCTCGTGCAGGTCGAGGAGCCGGCCCGGCGTGCGGAGACCCGTACCGAGTGGGAGAGCGAAGGCAGCCACACGTACACCGCGCGCCTCACCGAGGCGCGGCTGCTCGTGGCCCGGATGGCCGAGGGGTACGACCGGGCCGCCAGCGCCCTGAACGCCTATGCCGCCGCCGTCACCACGGCCAAGTCCCACTACCGCAACGCCAGGCACACCGAGCGGGCCCTCGCCGCGCTCATCGCCACCAAGGGCACGGCCGTCACCGAGGCCGCGCGGGCGGCGGAGCCCATGCGCCAGTGGGAGGACATGCGCGCCACGACCGGTTTCCTCGACCTCCTGGCCGAGGCCACCCTGGACGTCGACGACATCCGGGAGGAGGCGGACCTGCTCCACGACGCGGCCGGCGGCAGCTTCCACCTCGCGAGGACGGTCGAGGAGGAGGCCCGCGCCACGTGCGTCCACGCGCTGAAGCAGGCGTACGAGCTGCTGCCCGAGTTCAAGGTGCCGGGCGGCGCCGGTGCACGGCCCGACCTGTACGCGGCGATGGCGGACATCCGCCGGGAGGCGGCGGAGGCCGCCTCCTCCCCGTTGACCCACCTGCCCGGCAGCGGCCCCAAGCGGGAGACGGCGCCGCCGCCCGGCGACGCCGCGATGTCACCCGCGCTGCGTGACATCCGGATGCGGATCTCGTCCCTGCCGCAGGCGGACGACAGCTACTGGGACCCGCCGGGCGACGACGAGGAGCGGGCCCGCTGGATATCCCACAACAAGGAGGTCCTGCGGGCCGCCGCCGGGCACTGCGGACTGCCCGAGGAACTCGTCGCGGGCATCGCCTGGAAGGAGATCGGCGGCCAGTACGGGGTCACCGACGACCTCACCGACACCGTGCGCGGCGCGGCCGCCTCTCCGCTGAGCCCGGTCGCACCGCGGGACCTGCCCTGGCGGCTGGGCGGGGCGCCCGACGAGACCTCCTTCGGGCCGATCGCGATCCAGCTGCGCCGGGGCGCCGAGGTGCTCGGCTACGACCCGGCGCACCTCACGGACGCCCAGCGGGACCTGGTGGAGGAGTCCCTGCAGGACCCCCGGCAGAATGCGTTCATCGCGGCGGGGCACCTCGCCCGGCTCAAGGCCGAGGCGGGGTACGCCGACGTGCCCGCCGAGCAGCTGACGCAGGCCCAGATGCGGGAGATCGCCGCCCGCTACAACGGCGGCCCGTACTGGCAGTCGGGCAAGGCCCAGGACTACGGCGACGATTTCGGCGACTCTCTCGGCAAGGTGAAGGACGCGATGCGATGACAGACGGCAGCGGGACCGCCGTCCCGCCGGGGGACCGTCGATGGGTGCGCTGGGCGTTCGGGCTCCCCCTCGGCCTCGTGCACGCCCTGAACGGCGTGTTCGTCTACGCGGCCGTGTTCCGCGGCCCGCAGGCCGCGTGGGACCACCAGGGGTACGAGGGCACGGCGGCGGCCGTCTTCCTCGCCCTCTGCCTGAGCCTGCTCGGGGTCCTGATCACGCTCGTCCCGCCGGTCCGCAGGGCACTGGGCCCGTGGTGGTTCGCGCCGCCGATCGTCCTGGGGGTGATCGCGTGGGTCCGTATCGAGACGCTCGGCTGAGGCTGCCCCGCGAGGACATCGACCTGCCCGAGGACCGCGGCTGCCTGCGCTGGGTGCTGGGCATACCGCTCGTCGTGCTCTACGTCCCCGCGGTGTACTCCTGCTTCCTCGCCCTGGCCATGCGCCCGGCCTCGCCGTACGACCAGCTGCGCGACGACGCCCGGTTCATGGGCGGCTTCTCGGTCTTCCTGTGCCTGCTGGGCCTGCTGATCACCATCACCCCGCTCTACCGCCGCACGATGGGCCGCTGGTGGTTCGCCGCCCCGGTCCTGATCGCGACGACCGCCTACTTCCGCGCCACCACGGTCTGACGCCCCGGGACGGGAACGCCGCAGCCCCCGCCCGGACGGGGGCGGGGGCTGCGGCGAGCGGGAAGGGCGGGCGGCTCAGGCGGTCGCGGCGGCCGGCTGCGGCGCGGCCGGGGTGACGGCCGGGGCGGCGGGCTCGTCCAGCGGGGAGGCCGAGGCGTTGGCGTAGGCCTCCTTGTCCAGGATCCCCTCGCGGGCCGAGACGATGACCGGGACCAGGGCCTGACCGGCGACGTTCGTGGCCGTGCGGATCATGTCCAGGATCGGGTCGATCGCGAGCAGCAGGCCGACGCCGGCGAGCGGGAGGCCCAGGGTGGAGAGGGTCAGCGTCAGCATGACGGTGGCGCCCGTCAGGCCGGCCGTCGCGGCGGAGCCGATGACCGACACGAAGACGATGAGCAGGTACTCCTTGATGCCCAGCTGCACGTCGAAGATCTGCGCGATGAAGATCGCGGCGAGCGCCGGGTAGATCGCGGCGCAGCCGTCCATCTTGGTGGTGGCGCCGAACGGGACGGCGAAGGAGGCGTACTCCTTCGGGACACCGAGGCGTTCGGTGACCTTCTGGGTGACCGGCATGGTGCCGACGGAGGAGCGGGAGACGAAGGCCAGCTGGATGGCGGGCCAGGCGCCCTTGAAGAACTGGATCGGGCTGACCTTGGCGACCGTCGCGAGCAGCAGCGGGTAGACGCCGAACATCACCAGGGCGCAGCCGATGTAGACGTCGGCGGTGAAGGTGGCGTACTTGCCGATCAGGTCCCAGCCGTACGTGGCGATCGCGGTGCCGATCAGGCCGATGGTGCCGATCGGGGCGAGGCGGATGACCCACCAGAGGGCCTTCTGGAGGAGCTCCAGGGCGGACTCGGCGAGGTCGAGGACCGGCTTGGCCTTGGCGCCGAGCTGGAGCGCGGCGATGCCGGCGACGACGGCCAGGAAGACGATCTGAAGGACCTTCAGCTCGGTGAACGGCGTGACGATGTCCGTCGGGACGATGCCGGTCAGGAAGTCGATCCAGGAGCCCGTCTTCTTCGGCTCCTTGCCGTCGGCGGCGGTGAGGCCGGTGCCCGAGCCGGGGTCGGTCAGCAGGCCGATGCCGATGCCGATGCCGACCGCGATCAGCGAGGTGATCATGAACCAGAGGAGGGTGCGGGACGCGAGGCGCGCCGCGTTGTTGACCTTCCGCAGGTTGGTGATCGACACCAGGATCGCGAAGAAGACGAGCGGGGCGATGGCCAGCTTGAGCAGCTGGACGAAGATGTCGCCGGTCTTCTCCAGCGTGGTGCCGAGCCAGCTGATGTCCTGGCTGCGGGCTATCCAGCCGAAGAGGACACCGAGGGCGAGACCGGCGACGATCTGGGCCCAGAAGGGGAACTTGAACGAGGCCTTGGCAGGGGCCTGTGGGGTCGCGGACACGGACACTCTCCGGAGGTGGCGCACGAAGTGAGGGGGGGGTTCTGCGTGGTGTTGCGGTGCGGCAGCAGCCAGGAAGGGCCGGCCGGGACGGCTGCTGTATCGATTCAGCTCAACAGCAACAGGCCGCGGACGCGCGGCGGCAGAGGTCGACATGCAGGCGCGTCACGAGCGGGACGCTCGTGATCATCGGGTGCGCAGCTGTGGTCAACATGTTCCACACGCTAACACTTCTCCTTTGAGATTCTCAAAGGGGCCCTTTGAGACAGCGGCGCACGGGCCCCTCTTGCACGGGTCCGGAAAACACCACCGCCCCAGCGCTGCGGGCGATGTACCCGGTGCTGGGGCGGTTCGGTGTGTGATGAAGCCAACTGGAGCGTTACGACCCCACGCGCGCCGCGTCGTCCGCCTGGTCCTCCTGGCTGCGGTTGTCGGCGAGCTTCTGCTTGGCACCCGCGACGCGCCCGGAGATCTGCGTGGACATCTCGTCGCGCTGCTTGCGCAGGAGGACGAAGGAGAGCGGGGCGGAGAGCACCAGGGCGAGCAGCACGACCCAGGCGCCGTTGGCGTCGCCGAGTCCGGCGGGGACCAGGCCGAAGCGGACGAGGAGCGCGACGACGGCGAGGCAGCCGACGAAGATGCCCAGGCGCATCGCGGTGTAGCGGATCGTTGCGCTCGGCTTGAGGGACACGGTGACCCCTTCTCTCTCGTCGTGGTCGTCAGTCGTGCGTCGCACGGTGCCCGTCCAGTGAAGCACGCCGGGGCCCGGCCGCGGCCCGCCGGGGTGCGTACGCCCGTACGGCCGCCGCCGGCGGATCAGTGGAGCGGGAGCAGCATCACGATGTCGTCGCGGTCGTCACCCGGGGCCACGCGGATGGCGCCGGGGACGCGGCCGACCTCCTTGTAGCCGCAGGAGGAGTAGAAGTGCTCCAGGCCGGTGCCACCGCGGCAGGTGAGGCGGATGGCGTCGATGCCCTCGATCGAGCGCGCCGCGGCTTCGGTCGCGGCCATGAGGAAGCGCCCGAGGCCCTTGCCCTGGTGGCGCGGATGGACCATCACCGTGTAGGCCCACAGCCAGTGCCGCTGGAGCCGGTGCGTGTTGTGGGTGAGGAAGGCGGTCGCGGCGACCGCGCCGCCCCCGTCGTACCCGACGAGCAGTCGGCAGCGCCCGTCGGCGACGCCGGCGAGGTGCTCGTCGAGCGGGGGGCGGACGTCGTCACGGGTGACCGGCGGTACGAAGCCCACGGCGCCTCCCGCGTTGGAGACGTCCGTCCAGAGCTCGACGATTCCCTCACGCAGGGAGGGTCCGACGACCGGATCCAGGGTGAAAGTAAGAGTCACTTAACAAGCCTAACTATTACCTCTGCGGCCCGTCCGGGCAAAGCCGAACCCCGGCCCGTGGGCCGGGGTCAACTCGCCCGAAGCGGCTGCGGTGCGGGCCGACGCGGGTCAGACGCGCATCGCCTGCGGGGTCTCGCGCAGGTCCGCGTCCGGGCCGGGGTACTCGCGGATGATCTCGTAGCGCGTGTTGCGCTCGACCGGGCGGAAGCCGGCCTCCCGGATCAGCTCCAGCAGGTCCTCACGACCCAGCTTGTTCGGGGTGCCGTAGTTGTCCGCGTCGTGAGTGATCTTGTACTCGACGACCGAGCCGTCCATGTCGTCCGCACCGTGCTGAAGGGCGAGCTGGGCGGTCTGCACGCCGTGCATCACCCAGAAGACCTTGACGTGCGGCACGTTGTCGAAGAGCAGTCGCGAGACGGCAAAGGTCTTCAGCGCCTCGGCGCCGGTGGCCATGGTGGTGCGCGCCTGGAGCTTGTTGCGCACCTTGCCGTCCTGCATGTCCACGAAGTCGTGCTGGTAGCGCAGCGGGATGAAGACCTGGAAGCCGCCGGTCTCGTCCTGGAGCTCGCGCAGCCGCAGCACGTGGTCCACGCGGTGGCGCGGCTCCTCGATGTGCCCGTACAGCATCGTCGAGGGGGTCTTGAGGCCCTTCGAGTGCGCGAGACGGTGGATGCGCGACCAGTCCTCCCAGTGGGTGCGGTGGTCGACGATGTGCTGGCGGACCTCCCAGTCGAAGATCTCCGCGCCGCCGCCCGTGAGCGACTCCAGGCCGGCCTCGATCAGCTCGTCGAGGATGTCGGAGGCCGACATGCCCGAGATCGTCTCGAAGTGGTGGATCTCGGTGGCGGTGAACGCCTTCAGCGAGACGTTCGGCAGGGCCTTCTTCAGCTCCGACAGCGAGCGCGGGTAGTAGCGCCACGGCAGGTTCGGGTGCAGGCCGTTGACGATGTGCAGCTCGGTGAGGTTGTCGTTCTCCATGGCCTTGGCCAGGCGCACGGCCTCCTCGATGCGCATCGTGTACGCGTCCTTCTCGCCCGGCTTGCGCTGGAACGAGCAGTACGCGCACGACGCGGTGCACACGTTCGTCATGTTGAGGTGGCGGTTGACGTTGAAGTGAACGACGTCACCGTTCTTGCGCGTGCGCACCTCGTGGGCGAGGCCACCGAGCCAGGCCAGGTCGTCCGACTCGTAGAGGGCGATGCCGTCCTCACGGGTCAGCCGCTCGCCGGAGCGGACCTTCTCCTCCAGCTCACGCTTGAGCCCAGCGTCCATGTACCGGTCGCCTCCTCTAGATCCCTCTTGCCTGTCCTGCGAACCCTGACCAACCGTACTCTCAGGCTTCCTCGGGCAGCTCGCCGACCCGGTTCTCCCACTTCGTGGAGAGCACGATGGTGGTACGGGTGCGCGAGACGCCCTTGGTTCCGGAGAGCTTGCGGATGATCTTCTCCAGCCCGTCCACGTCGCTGGCGCGCACCTTCAGCATGTAGGAGTCGTCGCCGGCGATGAACCAGCAGTCCTCGATCTCCGCGAGGTCGCGCAGCCGCCGGGCCACGTCCTCGTGGTCGGCGGCGTCGGAGAGGGAGATGCCGATCAGCGCGGTGACCCCGAGGCCGAGCGAGGCGGAGTCGACCGTCGCGCGGTAGCCGGTGATGACGCCGGCCGTCTCCAGGCGGTTGATGCGGTCGGTGACGCTGGGGCCGGAGAGGCCCACGAGACGGCCCAGCTCGGCGTATGAGGCGCGACCGTTCTCCCGGAGTGCCTGGATGAGCTGCCTGTCCACCGTGTCCATTACGTGGAGCCTTCCATTATTCGGCGATACTGCAAGTCTAGGTATAGAATCTAAGGCATGCAGGGTCAACGCCCTGCGATTTCTTTCAGCAGATCAATAACGATCTTCAGGAGTGGTACACCGTGTTCACGATCGAGATGGCGCACGCACACATGCGACAGCTCCAGGAGCTGGCCAACCGATCCCGAGCCCACCAGCCCGCCGCGGCCGCCCGCGTCGACAGGGCCCGCAAGCCGCTGGGCCGCAAGAAGGCCTAGTCACCGGCCTGCTCACCACCGTTCGACCCCTGGGGAGAGCGGGAGCCTCCCAGCTCCCCCTCCCAACGGCGGTACAGCCGGTGCGGCACCCCTGCCGCGTCCAGCACCCGCCCCGCGACGAAATCCACCAGATCCTGGATGTGCGTCGCACCCGCGTAGAACGCCGGAGAGGCGGGCAGCACGACCGCGCCCGCCTCGTCCAGCGCCACGAGATGCTTCAGCGTCTGCCCGTTCAGCGGGGTCTCCCGCACCGCGACCACCAGCCGGCGCCGCTCCTTGAGCGTCACGCTCGCCACGCGCTGGAGCAGGTCCTTCGACAGCCCGAGCGCCACCCCCGCCACGCAGGCGGTGGACGCCGGGACGATGAGCATCCCCTTGGCCGGGTACGAGCCCGAACTCGGGCCGGCGGCCAGGTCCCCGGCACCCCAGTACCGTACGTCCGCGTCGGCCGTCAGGCCCTCGAAGGTCCCCGGCTTGCCGTCGGCTCCGCGTGCCAGCCACTCCGCGAGGTCCTCGCGCCAGTGCGCGTCACGGAAGGCGATGCCGGTCTCGTCCAGCAGGGTGAGGCGCGAGGCCCGGCTCACGACCAGGTCGACGCTCTCCCCCGCGGCGAGCAGGCCGCGGAGCACCGCCGCCGCGTACGGCGTCCCGGACGCTCCGGAAACCCCGACCACCCACGGGGTGCGATTGCGCTCTGTCATACCTCCGAGACTATCCGGCCACGCCCGGAGGGCACTCAGTAAGGTGACCGCACGTTCCCGTGAGGGGAGCCACGAAGGGGGCGAAGATGAGCACGACGGTGGATACCGGCCGGACACAGACCGACCGGGCCAGGACGGCGGCCAAGCTGATGCTGGGCTGGGTGGCCCTGCTGTGGGTGCTGGAGGCCCTCGACCACGCCACCGGCCACGCCCTCGACCAGTACGGCATCCTCGCCCGCGACCCCGACAGCCTCACCGGCATCGTCTCCGCGGCCTTCCTCCACTTCGGCTTCGACCACGTCGCCTCCAACAGCGTCCCGCTGCTGGTCCTCGGCTTCATAGCCGCCCTGTCCGGGATCCGCCGGTTCCTCGCGGTGTGCGGCCTGATCCTGCTGGCGGACGGCCTCGGCACCTGGCTGATATCCCCGTCCGGCACCATGACGCTGGGTGCCTCCGGCATCGTCTTCGGCCTCTTCGGCTACCTGCTCGTACGGGGCTTCGTCGAGCGCAAGGCGCTGGGCATCGCGGTGGCCGTGGGCGTCGCCGCCGTCTGGGGGACCACGATCGTCTCCGGCATCCTCCCGACGGACTCGGGCGTCAGCTGGCAGGGCCACCTGTGCGGCCTGGTGGCGGGCATCGTGACGGCCCTGTACTTCCAGCGCCCGGTCCGCCCCCGCCCGGCCGCCCTCACGGACTGACGACGGCAGGGCCCACGGACAGCGGTGCCTGCACGGTCCGGCCGGTGCCTACACGGTCAGGCCCGTGCCTCCACCGTCAGGCCGGCGCCTACACGGTCAGGCCGCGGGCCACGAGATCGGCCAGGGCGCACACGAAGAGGGCGATGCCGATGAAGCCGTTGACCGTGAAGAAGGCGCGGTTCAGGCGGGACAGGTCGTGCGGCGTCACGATGGTGTGCTCGTAGACGAAGGCGACGACGACGATCGCCAGGCCGGCCCAGAACAGCGGGCCCGCGTCCGTGGCGAGCGCGTACCAGGCCAGCAGGACCGTGGTCACGACGTGCGAGCCGCGCGCGCCCCAGAGGGCGGCCGGGACGCCGAAGCGGGCCGGGACGGACTTGACGCCCTCCGCACGGTCGGCGGCCACGTCCTGGCAGGCGAAGATCAGGTCGAAGCCGCCGATCCAGACGCCGACCGCCAGGCCGAGGATCACCGCGTCCCAGGACCACTCGCCGGTGATCGCCAGCCAGGCCCCGACGGGGCCCATCGCCTGGGCGAGCCCCAGGATGGCGTGCGGGAAGTTCGTGAACCGCTTGCCGTACGGGTAGACCACCATCGGGACGACGGCGACCGGCGCCAGCGCCAGGCAGAGCGGGTTCAGCAGGGCCGCCGAGCCGAGGAAGACCACGAGCGCGATCGCCGCACCGGTCCAGGCCGAGCGGACCGACACCGCGCCGGTGACCAGCTCGCGCCCCGCGGTCCGCGGGTTGCGGGCGTCGATCTCGCGGTCGATGATCCGGTTCGCGGCCATGGCGAAGGTCCGCAGCCCCACCATGCAGACGGTGACGAGCAGCAGCTTGCCCCAGTGCACGGTCCGGTCGAGCTGGAACATCGCGGTCAGCGCCGCGATGTAGGCGAACGGCAGAGCGAAGACCGAGTGCTCGATCATCACCAGCCGCAGGAAGGCCCTGACCTTGTTGGCCGCCTCCGGGGCAGGCCCCTGTCCGACCACTCCATCGGCGGTGGTCATCATGCGAGTTCCCTCCGGAACTGTTCGAGTTCGGCCCTCGGCCCGTCGAGCGGAACCGGCCCTGTCTCCGTGTCCGGGTGATGGGTCTCGTGCCCCATCGGGGTCGGCCGGGCCTCGTCGCCGCCGATCCGCAGTCTCGGGGTCACGCCAGACTCCGGCGGAACTCTGCGAGGTCGGCCAGCAGGGCCGCGAGCGCGACGGTGCCCGTCTCCAGCGTGACCGTGGGCGCGCCCTCGGGCTCGGGCGGGGTGGCGTGCACCGTGAACACGTAGCCCTCGTCCACACGGGCGGAACTGCTCGGGCGGGCGTCCAGCCGGAGGACGGCACCCGCGTCGACGGTGAACGGCTCGCCGGTGCCGAGCCCGGCCTGCAGCCGCTCCGCGAAGTCGTCGACCTCGGCGTCACGCACGCCGGGCAGCTCGAAGCCGCCGTCGGCCTCGTAGCTGTCGTCCAGCACCAGGGCCCACTCGCTGCCGGGGCCCGCGAACTCCTCGGCCGAGACACCCGCCTGCTCGGCAGCCTCCTGGACGAACGGGTCGGCCGGGTCGAGCTTCGGGCGCACGAGGAGCATGAACGTCGTGTCCTCGCCGATGAACAGCGCCGGTCCACCGAATTCGGAGCTCACAGGCCGTACTCCTTCCAGCGGCGGTCCACCAGGGCGGCGGTGGCGGGGTCGGACTCCACCATGTCGGGCCAGCCGCCGTCGCGGGTGTAGCCCTCCTCGGGCAGCTTCTTCGTGGCGTCGATGCCCGCCTTGCCGCCCCAGAACTGCTGGTACGAGGCATGGTCGAGGTGGTCCACCGGTCCCTCGACGACGGTCAGGTCGCGGGAGTAGTCCGTGTTGCCGAGGGCCCGCCAGGACACCTCATGCAGGTCGTGGACGTCGCAGTCCTTGTCCACCACGATGATCAGCTTGGTCAGCGACATCATGTGGGCGCCCCAGATGGCGTGCATCACCTTCTGCGCGTGCTTGGGGTACTTCTTGTCGATCGAGACGATCGCGCAGTTGTGGAAGCCGCCCGACTCGGGCAGGTGGTAGTCCACGATGTCCGGGACGATGATCTTCAGCAGGGGCAGGAAGAACCGCTCCGTCGCGCGGCCCAGCGGACCGTCCTCGGTCGGCGGGCGGCCCACCACGATCGACTGCAGCAGCGGCCGCTTGCGCATCGTGATGCAGTCGATCTTCAGGGCCGGGAAGGGCTCCTGCGGGGTGTAGAAGCCGGTGTGGTCGCCGAAGGGGCCCTCCGGGAGCATCTCCCCGGGCTCCAGCCAGCCCTCCACGACGACCTCCGCGTTGGCCGGGACCTGGAGCGGGACGGTCTTGCAGTCGACCATCTCGATCCGCTTGCCCGCGACGAAGCCGGCGAAGAGGTACTCGTCGATGTCGCCCGGCAGCGGCGCGGTGGACGCGTACGTGACGGCGGGCGGGCAGCCGAAGGCGATCGCGACCGGCAGCCGCTCGCCCTTGGCCGCGGCGACGGCGTAGTGGTTGCGGCTGTCCTTGTGGATCTGCCAGTGCATGCCGATGGTGCGCTTGTCGTGGCGCTGGAGCCGGTAGAGGCCGAGGTTGCGCACGCCCGTCTCGGGGTGCTTGGTGTGGGTGAGGCCGAGGTTGAAGAAGGAGCCGCCGTCCTTGGGCCAGGTGAAGAGGGCCGGCAGCAGGTCCAGGTCGACGTCGTCGCCGGTGAGGACGACCTCCTGGACGGGTGCGGAGTCGCCCTTCACCTTCTTCGGCGGGACGTGGACCATCGAGCCGAGCTTGCCGAAGGCCTCGCGGACCCCGATGAAGCCCTGCGGCAGCTCCGGCTTCAGCAGACCGCCGATCTTCTCGCTGATCTCGGCGTACGACTTGAGGCCGAGGGCCTTGAGGAGGCGGCGGTCGGTGCCGAAGACGTTCATGGCCAGCGGCATCGCCGAGCCCTTGACGTTCTCGAAGAGCAGCGCGGGACCGCCCGCTTTGTTCACTCTGTCGACGATCTCCCCGACCTCCAGGTACGGGTCGACTTCGGCCTTGATGCGCTTGAGGTCGCCCTCTCGCTCCAGAGCCCGGAGCAGCGAGCGGAGATCGTCGTAAGCCATAGGGGCCAGTATCCGTCACCAACTACGCTGGGAGCGTCACCGGGGCCCCTTGCGGGTCCGCCGCCACTGCCCGGGAGTCGGTCCCACACCGTGCTGCGCTATCTGCCGTTCCTGCTGATCCTCGCGCTGACCATCTACGCCTTCATCGACTGCCTGAACACGCCGGAGGGAGAGGTCAAGCACCTGCCCAAGGCGATGTGGGTGATCATCATCCTGCTCTTCTCCATCGTGGGGCCGGTGGTGTGGCTGTTCGCGGGCAAGAAGCGGGCGGCCTCCGGCGGTGGCGGGCGCGGGTCCCGGGGCCGCGGCCAGTGGGTGGCCCCCGACGACAACCCGGAGTTCCTGAAGTCCCTGCGCGAGGAGCAGGAGAACAAGGACCGGGACAAGGACAAGGACAACGGCAAGGACCAGGGCAGGGACGCCGACTAGGCGACCGGACCCGACGGGCCTAGCGGGCCCACGGGAGGATGCGGGGCTCCTCCTCGCCCGGCACCGACACCACGCCGTCCGCGCGCATCGCCACGTAGGCCTGGAAGGTCTCGGCGGCATGGATCCTGCGTGCCGCGTCCGCCGGGAGGACCAGGGTCTGGCCCGCGGTGACCCGCTCGGTGCGGCCGTCGAAGGTGACCTCCAGGGAGCCGGCGGTGAGGGTCCAGACCTGCTCGCGGCTGACCGTGTGCTCGGGGCCGGTGGCGCCGGCGGGCATGTCGACGTGCCAGGTGCTGAGCTCGGAACTGCCGCGGCTGGGGGCGGCGAGGCCGGTCATGGTGGCGTTCGGGGTGGCGGTGACGTGCTCGGGGCAAGCGGTGATGACGTACAAGGCGGGTCCTCATTCCTCCGACGACTGAGTCAAGCTGCTTTACTCATCACGAGTAAAGCAGCTTGACTCAGTCGTGTCACCATATTTGCGTGACGAGAGACGACTACGCCGACGTCGAGCTGACCTTCCTGCTCGGCCTGGGCTTCCAGCTGGTGCTGGGCGAGTTCACCCGGCGCCTCGCCGAGTTCGGGTACGCGGACCTGCGGCCCGTGCACGGCATGGCCTTCCAGGCCCTGAAGGGCCGCGGCGGGACCGCCACCGAGCTCGCCGAGCGGCTCGGGGTGACCAAACAGGCCGCCGGGCAGATCGTCGACGACCTGGAGCGGCGCGGCTACGTCCGCCGCGAGCCGCACCCGGAGGGCGGCCGCCGCAAGCTGGTGGTCCTGACCGGGGCGGCCCGGGATCACCTCGCCGTCGCGGGCCGGGTCCTGCACGAGCTGGAGGCCGAGCTCGCCGGCAGCGCGGACGTCGGCGCCCTGCGCCGGGAACTGGGCCGGGTCGTGCGCACGCTCCACGGGGAGGACGGGCTGCCGCCCCTGCGCCCGGTCTGGTGAACGGCGCGTGCGGCGCGCGGCGCACGGGGTGCGGCGCGCGGGGTGCGGCTCGCGCCGCAAGGTCTCAGGACGCCTTGCGGACCGCGGTGAAGGCGCCGTAGGACTCGCGCAGCCGCGCCCGGCGGGTGTCGGTCCGTGCGGACCAGTCCGTCGGGCGTCCGGCCAGTGCGGCGTCCAGCAGCTCGAAGTGCTCGTGCCAGTCGGCCAGGCAGTCGAGGCGGTCCTCGTCGGATCCGCCGCGTTCGTTCATGAACCGGATGACCGTCGAGTCGGTGCCGACGGCCTCCAGGTGGAAGCGGATCCGCCCGTGCGGGCCCACCGTGTACTCGACGACGCGCTCCACGTCCCAGGCCGAGACGTGGCCGCTCACCACCGTCCCGGTGGTCAGCCGGCGCAGCGTGACGGCCCCGCCGAGGTGCCGCTCCAGGACGTCGGCCTCGGCCAGCCAGCCGCGCAGCCCGTCGGGCGTGGTCAGGGCGTGCCAGAGGGCCTCGTAGGAGTACGGCAGGTGCAGCTCGAAGCGGAGCAGCCAGTGGTTCTCGCCGCGCCGTTCGCTGGTGGCATGGCTCACGAGGGACATGCCACCAGCGTCCCACTCCCGCCGGTCAGACGCCCGCGTACGAGTGCTTGCCGCTGAGCAGGATGTTCACGCCGTAGTAGTTCCAGATCCAGCAGGCGAAGGCGAAGAGCGCCAGGTAGGCGGCCTTGCGGCCCTTCCAGCCGGCGGTGGCGCGGGCGTGCAGGTAGCAGGCGTACGCCACCCAGGTCACGAAGGACCAGACCTCCTTGGGGTCCCAGCCCCAGTAGCGGCCCCAGGCGTCGCCGGCCCAGATCGCGCCCGCGATGATCGTGAAGGTCCACAGCGGGAAGACGGCCGCGTTGATGCGGTACGAGAACTTGTCGAGCGAGGCCGCCGAGGGCAGGCGCTCCAGGACGGAGGAGGCGATCCTGCCGGGCTTGCCGCCGCCGGCGAGCTTGGCCTCGTAGGAGTCGCGGAAGAGGTAGAGGACCGCGCCGGCCGCGCCGAGGTAGAAGACGGCGCCGCAGAAGATGGCGGTGGAGACGTGGATCCACAGCCAGTACGAGTGCAGGGCCGGGACCAGCTGGTCGCTGTCGGTGTAGAGCCAGGTGACCGCGATGCCGAGGTCGAGCAGAACGGTGGTGACCAGGATCAGGCCGAGCCAGCGGACGTTCTTCTTCAGGGCGAGGAGCACCAGGTACGTACCGACGGCCACCGTGGAGAAGGTGATCGAGAACTCGTACATGTTGCCCCAGGGGGCCCGCTCGACCGACATCGCGCGGGTGACCACGCCGGCCGCCTCTACGAGGAAGGCGAGCGCGGTCAGCGAGACCGCGATCCGCCCGTACAGGTCGCCCTGCACGGTGCCGCCGGCGGCGCCGGGGCCGTCCGGGACGTCACGGGTGCCGGCGCCGGAGCGGGTGGTGACCTTGGGCCGGTCCAGTACGGCGGTGGCACCGTTCTTGCCGCGCACCTGCACGGCGGGGGCCGCGGCCCCGGCCCCGGCGGTGCCGGTCAGCGCGGCGGCCGTGCGGGCCACCTTGCTGCGGCTGCCGAAGGTCCACTCGGCGATGTGCGCGAAGAAGGCGAGCGTGTAGACCGCCATCGACGAATAGACCAGGTAGTTGCTGATCTCAGCCAGGTTCTCGTTGGCTGCGGCTGCGAGCGGCGTCATCCGCGCTCTCCTTCAGGGGTTTCTTCAACAGGATCAGACACGCTGGGCGCCTGCTGGTGCAGCGTGGCTGCGAGGTCCGCCAGTTCCTCCGGGAGCTTGGCGGACTCGCTGCGGCCGAGGCCCGCCATCTCGACGACGGTCACGCCGTCCTTGCCGGCCACCGCGCGCACCCAGATCCGGCGGCGCTGGATGAACAGCGATCCGGCCAGGCCCGCGATGGCGGCGATCGCGCCCGCGAGGGCGAGGCCGCTGCCGGGCTGCTGGGTGACGGAGAAGGTGGCCCAGCGCTCGATGCCCTCGAACTTCACGGTGCCCGCGCCGTTCGGCAGGTCCATCGTCCCGCCGGGTGCGAGCTTCTTGATGAGCTGCTGGCCCGACTCGTCCTTGAACATCTCCATCTTGGAGGTTTCGAGCCGGTAGACGTTCTGCGGCAGGCCCGAGTCCACGCCGAGGCTGCCGTGCCAGGCGTTGAGCATGAGCTGCGGGTTCAGGAGGGCGGGGAACTGGGAGAACATCGTCCCGTGACCCTCGCCGGCGAAGGTGGGCACGAAGACGGCGGTGAAGCCGAGCTGCTCCGGCTTGCCGTCCTTGTCCTTGTAGCCGTCGGTGACCTTGATGGCTCCGGTGGACGTGAGGTTGCCGTCCTGCGGGAGCACCGGGACGGCGTCCTTGTAGACGACCTTCCCGGTCGAGTCGGTCACCGAGATGATCGGCGCGTAGCCGTGGCCGAGCAGGTAGACCTTGGAGCCGTCGATCTCCAGGGGCTTGTTGACCTGGATCTCGCGCTTCTCGGGCTTTCCGTGGGCGCCCTCGCTGAGGGTGACGTACGCCTTGAAGTCGCGCGGGGTGCCCCGCTGCGGGCCGGACATCTCGTAGGTGGCGTCGAAGCGGTCCAGCGTGAAGCTGAACGGCGGCAGGTCGTCCGGGTGGAAGAGCGTGCCGGGCTTGAAGTCGTCGTACTGGGTGAGCGTGTTCGAGAAGCCGCTGCCGCGCAGGACCAGCTTGCCGCCCTCGGACTTGAAGTACTGGCCCCAGGCGAAGGCGACGAGCATCACGATCAGCGCGACGTGGAAGATCAGGTTGCCGGCCTCGCGGAGGTAGCCCTTCTCCGCCGCGACGGTGCCGCTGCCCGTCTCGGTGCGGAAGCGCTTGCCCGCGAGCAGCGTCTTCGCGTGGGAGAGGACCTCGTCCGGGGTCCTGTCGGTGCGCCAGGTGGTGTGGGCGGGCAGCCGGTCGAGCCGCTTGGGGGCGCCCGGCGGTCGGCCGCGGAGCTGGCCGACGAACTGCCAGGAGCGCGGGACGATGCAGCCGATCAGCGAGATGAACAGCAGCAGGTAGATCGCGGAGAACCACACCGAGCTGTAGACGTCGAAGAGCTGGAGCGCATCGGCGACGCCGACGAAGGAAGGGTGGTCCTTCTTCCACTGGGCGACCTTGAGCGCGTCGACGTTGGTCTGCGGGACGAGGGAGCCGGGGATGGCGCCCAGGGACAGCAGGAAGAGCAGGATCAGCGCCACCCGCATGGAGGTGAGCTGCCGCCAGAACCAGCGGGCCCAGCCGATCACGCCGATGCCGACGGGACCTCTGTCCTCGACGGGTGCGGTGGAGAGCTGTGAGCCGGCCGCGGCCTCGGCGGGGTCCGCCGGGGAGGGCTCGGGCGACGTCTCGGTGGACGCTTTGTCTGTCGTACTCATGTCCGTCGGTTCCTCAGATCCCCACCGTGAAGCTTTGGGTCCAGCTCTGCATGTCGGTGACGATGCTGTCCCACAAACCTGTGACGAGCAGCAGGCCGGTGAGGATCAGCATGCCGCCGCCGATGCGCATCACCCATGCATAGTGCTGCTTCACCCAGCCGAATGCACCGAGCGCCTTGCGGAAGGCGACCGCGGCGAGGATGAAGGGCACGCCGAGGCCCAGGCAGTAGACGACGGTGAGCAGCGCGCCGCGGCCGGCGCTCGCCTGGTCGAGGGAGAGCGTGCTGACCGCTGCGAGGGTCGGGCCCATGCAGGGGGTCCAGCCGACGCCGAAGAGGACGCCGAGCAGCGGCGCGCCGAGCAGGCCGGCCGTCGGCTTCCTGTGGAAACGGAACTCCCGCATCGTCAGGCCGGGAATGGCGCCCATGAAGAAGAGGCCCATGAGGATCACCACGCCGCCCAGCACCCGGGAGATGATCTCGGTGTTCTCCCTGAGGGTCTGGCCGAAGAAGCCGAAGAGCGCGCCGGTGGAGACGAAGACGGCGGTGAAGCCGGCGATGAACAGGAGCGCGCCCGCCAGCATCCGCCCGCGGCGGGCCTCGGCGAGGTCGGCGCCGCTGACGCCGGTCACGTAGGAGAGGTAGCCGGGGACGAGCGGCAGGACGCAGGGCGAGAAGAAGGAGACGAGTCCCGCGAGGAGCGCGATCGGCACCGCCAGCAGCAGGGCGCCGTTCAGGACCGTTTCGTTCACACCCGTGGCCCCGGCGGCGAGGACGTACTCGACCACGAGGTCACTGCTCCGCGAGGACGGGGTCGATCATCGAGCGCAATTGCTCCTCGCTGAGGGGGGCCAGGGTGCGTGCGGCGATCCTGCCCTCCCGGTCCAGGACGAGCGTGGAGGGGATGGCGTTCGGGTTGAGGCTGCCCTTGGGGAAGCGGAGCAGCAGCTTGCCGTCGGGGTCGTACAGGCTCGGGTAGGTGATCCCGAAGGTCTGCTCGAAGGCGGCGGCGTTCTGCTTGCTGTTGTCGCGAACGTTGAGGCCCACGAAGACGACGTCCTTGCCGGCGTCGGTGAGCTCCTTGGACACCTTCGCGAAGGACGGGGCCTCGGCCCGGCACGGCGGGCACCAGGAGCCCCACACATTGAGGACGACGACCTTGCCCTTGAGGGCCTTCGTGTCGAGGCTCTTGTCGTCGACGGTCTTGCCGTCGAGCCCCGGCGCCTCGGCGCGCTCGCCCTTGGCAGCGGTGGTGATGCCGCTCTCGCCCGTGACGTAGTTGCCGCCGCTGCCGGTCGGCTTGCCGCTGTCCGAACCGCTGCACGCCGTGAGCGTGAGGGCGCCGGTGACGGTCACCGCGGTCAGCAGGAGGGCGCGGCCGCTGGGTGAGCGGCGTCGGGGGGCGCGGCTAAGGCTCATGTGAAAAGTTTCGCATGAGCAATTCGCGGATTTTCCGCACCCCCCGGACGGGAGCCAATGCCCTGGTCAGGCGATGGTCGGGTGGTGGTCAGGTGGCGGTGAGGAACGTGTTCCAGCCGCCGGAGGGCGACTGGCCGGGGCCGAGGGTGCGCAGCCGGTCGAGCACCTTGGGGTCCTGGACCTCCAGCCAGTCGGTGAACTGCCGGAAGGATACGAGCCTTACATCCCTTTTACCCGCCATGCCTTTGAGGGCTTCCTCGACGGCATCCATATAGATGCCGCCGTTCCACTCCTCGAAGTGGTTGCCGATGAAGAGCGGTGCGCGGTTGGTCTCGTAGGCCCGGCGGAAGCCGCCGAGGTAGGTGGCCGTGGCCTGGGTGCGCCAGGCCGGGTAGTTGGCGGGCACGCCCTTCGTGGTGTTCTTCGACTGGTTGGCGAGGATGTTGTAGTCCATCGACAGCACCTCGAAGGAGTGCCCGGGGAAGGGCAGGGACTGCAGCGGCAGGTCCCAGACGCCCGACCTGCGCACGGGCCACACCTGGAGGCCGCCGGGCGAGCTGGAGTCGTAGCGCCAGCCGAGCTTCTGTGCGGTCGGCAGGAGGTTGTCCCGGCCCAGCAGGCAGGGGGTGCGGGAGCCGGTCAGCTCCTTGCGGTAGTCGAAGGGCAGCGGTTCCACATCGGTGAAGCCGGTGTTCGTGCGCCAGCCTGTGACGAAGGACACGGCCTGGTCGATCTCGCTCTGCCAGTCGTCCGGCGTCCAGCGGGCGACGGAGCCGGGGCCCCCGCAGAAGTGGCCGTTGAAGTGCGTGCCTATCTCGTGCCCGTCGAGCCACGCCTCACGGACGTACTTCAGGGTGGCGCGTACGTTCTCGTCCTTGAGGTAGCCGATGTCGGATGCGCCGACCGGGTTGTTGGGCGGCCGGTACAGGCTCCGCTTCGACTCGGGCAGCAGGTAGATGCCGGAGAGGAAGAAGGTCATGGCCGCGCCGTGGTCCTTGGCGAGCTTGAGGAAGCGCGGGAAGAGGCCGTTGCCGATCTCCCCCGCGCCGTCCCAGCTGAAGACGACGAACTGCGGCGGCGTCTCGCCCGGCTGGAGGGGCACGGGCCGGTCGGGCTGATGGGGCTGCGGGCCGGTGTCGGCGGTGGAGCCGTCACCGATGGGCCTGGCCGGCGTCTTCTCACCGGGCTTCGGGTTCTTCACGGGTCCGGGAGCGCCGGGACCGGACACATCGGGCAATCCGCAGCCTGCGACTCCCATCGCGGCCGCGGCGCCAAGTCCCAGTCCCAGCAACCCCCTCCGACTGACTCCCCTGATGTCGCGCATGTCACCGTCCCCATCGTCGTCACCGCACCCGGCCCAAAGTCCATATAAACGGACAAGTTGACCGGACATGTGTGCTGACACGGTGATTCCCGCGCATCTTGTATTTAATTAGACAGACCTGTAACGGCCCGTAACAGACCGTCGGATCAGGCGCCGAAGGCCTTGGACGCGCCCTTCACCGGCTTCGCCCCGGCCAGCAGGTGGACCGGGACCAGGTCCCGGGCCGGCTCGCTGTAGCCCACCGACACCAGCTTGTCGCCCTGGAACGTGAAGGACGTCAGGGACGCGAGGGTGCACTGGCGGCGGCGCGGGTCGTGCCACAGCCGGCGCTTCTCCGCGAAGCTGCGCACGATCCAGATCGGCAGCTGGTGGCTGACCGCCACCGCCTCGTGGCCGCGGGCCGCGTCGCGCGCCGCCTCCAGCGCGCTCATCATCCGGACCACCTGCTCGACGTACGGCTCGCCCCAGGAGGGCTTGAACGGGTTCGTCAGGTGCTTCCAGTTGCCCGGCTTGCGCAGCGCGCCGTCGCCGACGCCGAAGGTCTTGCCCTCGAAGACGTTCTCCGCCTCCAGCAGCCGCGAGTCCGTCGCCAGGTCCAGGCCGTGGGCCTCGGCGATCGGCTCGGCCGTCTCCTGCGCCCGCTCCAGCGGGGAGGACACCACGTAGGTGATGTCCCGGCCCTTCAGGTGCTCGGCGACCCGGTCCGCCATCCGGCGGCCCAGCTCCGAGAGGTGGTAGCCCTCGCGGCGCCCGTACAGGACCCCGTCCGGGTTGTGCACCTCACCGTGGCGCACCAGGTGCACGACGGTGATGTCGGACTTCACGTCGCGGCCTTCGGCGCTCATGCGGTGGCCTCCGCGGCGGCCCGGGCGGCGGCCGGAAGGGCTGCCGCGACGCGCTCGATCGCCTTCTCGTCGTGGGAGGTGGACACGAACCAGGACTCGAAGGCGGACGGCGGCAGGTAGACGCCCTGCGCCAGCATCGAGTGGAAGAACGCGTTGAAGCGGAAGCCCTCCTGCTTCTTCGCGTCGTCGTAGTTGCGCACCACGTCCTCGGTGAAGAACACGGAGAACATGTTGGACGCGGTCTGCAGGCGGTGCGCCACGCCCTCCTTCGCGAGCGCCGCGGTGACCAGGCCCTGGATCTCCGCCGAGACCGCGTCGACCTTCTCGTACGCCGCCGCGTCCAGCAGGCGCAGCTGCGCGAGGCCGGCGGCGGTGGCGATCGGGTTGCCGGAGAGCGTGCCGGCCTGGTAGACGGGGCCCGCGGGGGCGAGGTGGCCCATGACGTCGGCGCGGCCGCCGAACGCCGCGGCGGGGAAGCCGCCTCCCATGACCTTGCCGAAGGTCATCAGGTCGGGCTTGACCCCGTCGATGCCGTACCAGCCGGCGCGGGAGGTGCGGAAGCCCGTCATGACCTCGTCGGAGATGTAGAGCGCGCCGTTCTCGCGGCACAGGTCCGCGAGGCCCTGGTTGAAGCCCTCGGCGGGGGTGACCACGCCCATGTTGCCGGGCGCCGCCTCGGTGATCACGCAGGCGATCTCGCCGGGGTGCGCGGCGAAGGCCGCCCGGACCGCTTCGAGGTCGTTGTAGGGCAGCACGATCGTGTCGCCGGCCTGCGCACCCGTGACGCCGGGGGTGTCGGGCAGCGCGAAGGTGGCGAGTCCGGAACCGGCGGCGGCCAGCAGGGCGTCCACGTGACCGTGGTAGCAGCCGGCGAACTTCACGATCTTGGCGCGACCGGTGAAGCCGCGCGCCAGCCGGATCGCCGACATGGTCGCCTCCGTCCCGGAGGACACCAGGCGCACCTGCTCCACGGGCTCGATGCGCGCCACGATCTCCTCCGCGAGCGCCACCTCGCCCTCACCGGGCGTACCGAAGGAGGTGCCGCGTGCGACGGCCGCCTGGACGGCCTCGATCACCTCGGGGTGGGAGTGGCCGAGGATCATCGGCCCCCACGAGCAGACGAGGTCCACGTACTCGCGACCGTCGGCATCGGTGAGGTACGGACCGGTGCCGGACACCATGAACCGGGGCGTACCGCCCACGGCGCGGAAGGCGCGCACGGGAGAGTTCACGCCGCCGGGGGTCACGAGGGAGGCGCGCTCGAAGAGCGTCTGCGAAACTGGGGCTTCATACGGGTACGGGTAGCTCACACAAGCCATGGTCTCAGAGGCTGCGACAGACTTGCGGGCGGGCGTTTCACCGCGTCGCCGCGGGGGAGGTCACTGCCATGATGATCAGGCTGCGTGGCGGGGGACGCGGGGCCGTGGCAAGCAAGACCAGTCGGGTGGAGATATGCAACGCGGTGGTGGACCGGGCGAGGGTACGGACGGCCTCGATCCGCAGCGCGCCCGCGAAGCCCGCGAGGCCCGCCGCCGGGGCAAGCACCGTCGGCGCGCCACCGAGGCGGCCGACGCCGTACCGGAGCCCGCGACGGCACCGGAGGACGCGCCCAGGGGCCGCGGCATGGGAGTGACGTACAAGTACTTCGGCGCGCCGGACGGCGCGACGGCGGCCCGGGTGCCGGTGACGATGCGGCCGGAGGAACTCGGCGGCGACGAGCTCGGCATGGGCGGCCTCTTCACCAAGATCAAGCCGGAGACGGTGGCCGCGATGGTCCTGACCGGCATCGAGGGCATACCCCTGCACAAGGTGCCCCCGCTGGAGCTGGTCGTCCTCCACCCCGACTACGCGGTGGTCAAGCTCCCGATGACGGTGGTCGACCCGCTCCGCGGGATCGGCGAGGAGTCGGTGGGCGCCGCCGCCTTCATCTGGTCCACGGTCCCGGACCGCGGCGGCCCGAGCGACGCCTTCAACGTCTACCAGCTGCTCCACGAGTGGCAGGATTTCAGCCACCGCCTCCACGAGGCCGGCCACCAGCCGTACTGCCTGGTCTGGCCCTGACCTCTCCTTCCGCTCTCCCGAGCCCGGCCGGTTCCCCCGGATCCGGGCTGCACCACCCTGGCCTGAACATGCCGCTACCCGCTGTCACGACCCGGGCGGGGCGGGGAGCGGGGAGTTGCGGGCGGGACGCGAGAGTCGAAATACGGCCATATTTTTTCGGCTGCCTTGCTACCGCCCAGTAGACAGGCAATAGCCGTGGAACGGCGTAACCGCACCGGAAGGCGGGAATGCCGACGACCCGTCACCAGTCCGCCCGGTAAGCACTTTCCGGACGGACCGGTGCGGGTCCGCTTTGTTCCTGGGCGAGCCTGACGGACGATGTCCGTGCCGCTCGGGTCACCTGAGGTCGCTCAGCACACCACTCACGTTGAGGACTTCGTGGCACTCCTGCGCCTGACGGCCGGTGGCCGGCGTGCCCGGCTTTGCACAGGTCACCTGGACGGTCACAGTCTGGCTCTCGGTGATGCTGATGGGGGTGACCCAGTGGTAGTCCTGGTTTCGGAACGTCTCCAGCGCGATCGTCGTGATCTTCCGATCACCGAAGTTGATCGTCACCACGCCCTCGTCGCCCTGGAAGTTGGCGACCACGAGGTCCGTGATCCCGAACACCTTGCCCGCCGGCACCGTGTAGGAGCCGGTCTTGCTCTGACCGCCTCCGGTCTGCAGGTCGATGGTGGCCGAGCTCTGCAGCCCGCCCCCACCGCCGCCGGCTCCGGTACCCGAACCGCCGCCGCCCGCACCGGGCTGGTTGCCCTTGGCCGCGCCCGGGCCCGCACCCGCGCCGCCCGGCTGCTTGCCGCCGCCGGCCACCGGGGTCTGCCCCGCCGCGTCCGCGGCGGGCGCCGGGTTCCTGGCGGCCTCGGCCGCGGCCTCCTTGGCCGTGCTGCGCACGGCAGGACGCACCAGCATGAACCAGGCGAGCAGCAGCGCGAGCAGTGCGGCCAGCACCGCGAGCAGCCACGTCGGGAAGATCGGGATCTGGACGAACTCCACTTCCAGCGGAGCCCGTACGGCCTCCTCCTCGGAACGCGCCGTGGCGTCCTCGCCGTCCCCGCCTTCCGCGGTCTCGGCCACCTCCACGGTGAACGGCCAGGTCACGGGGGATCCGAACCACACCGGGCTGCCGGTGCGGACCTTCAGCACCACCTCGGCGGACTCACCCGGCTCCAGCTTCAGCGTGGGCGGGGCGAAGTCGAACTTCAGCTCCTCGCCCGGCTGCGCGGGCGTGAAGCCCACCTTCACCGGGGCGTTCCCCTCGTTGCGCACGGCGATGCGGTAGCGACCGCGCAGCCATCCGCGGCGGCGTTTGGGAGCGCTCTCTGCGCGCAGTTCCCGGAACGGCTCCACATGCACGGTGGTCTCGGGGACCCGCACCGCCTCGGGCTGCTCGGTGGGCAGCACGCGCACGGCGAGCGGTACGTCCCCGGCCCGCACCTGGGGCGAACGGGGCGGCGCCAGACGGATCGTCACCGTTTCCGAGGTTCCCGGATACAGCGAGACGCGCTCGGGTTCCACCGTGGTCCAGGCAGCGCAGTCGCCGACGACTTCCAGGCGGTACGCCTCGACGATGTCGCTGTCGTTGCGAACGGTCAGGCTCGTGGTGGCGATACCACCCGGCATCACCGACACCGGCTCGATGTCGAGAACGGGCGCGCCAGGGCTGGGAGATGCAGCTGGGGATGTCACGCCACGACGCTACGGCGGCGCCCCGGCCGCCACCACGGACGCGGGGGCAAGGCCCCGGGCAGTCCGCATGCCCCCACAGACTTCCTCAACTCCTCATGCACGGCTGTCGGTTGGATCTCAGCGTCGAGATCCGTCCAGGCCGGCCGCTTCCGTTACCCCACATACGCATCACGGAACAGGTACGACACATGCGCTGCGCTGACAACAACAGCCCCGTCCTCACTCCCGGTACCGGCATGGCTCAGCCCCCCACCCCGACCCCTCCCCGCAGAGTCGGCCGACGGGTGACCGTGGCCGTGTACGCCTCCGACCCCATCCTGCGCGTCGGGGTCGTCCACCAGCTGCGCCAACGCCCCGAGATCGAACTCGTCCCCGACGCGGACGCCGACGCCGCTCAGGTGTCGCTGGTGACCGTGGACAGCGTCGACGACGAGACGGCCGCCCTGCTGTACCGGCTGCGGCACAACCCCGACACCCGCACCGGGCTCGTGGTCGGCACCTTCGAGTCCGGGGACGCGCTGCAGCGCGCCATCGAATGCGGGGTCAGCGCGGTGCTGCGGCGCGCCGAGGCCGACCAGGACCGGCTCCTGCGGCTGGTCCTGGCGATAGCGAACGGCGAGGGCGTGCTGCCCGGCGACCTGCTCGCGAAACTCCTCGACCACATGGGCAGCCTGCAGCGCTCCGCGCTCGATCCGCGCTCGGTGTCCCTGTCCACCCTGACCTCGCGGGAGGCGGACATGCTGCGCCTGGTGTCGGAGGGCCTGGACACCGCGGAGATCGCGCGCAAGACCTCGTATTCCGAACGGACCGTCAAGAACGTGCTGCACGAGGTCATCACGCGCCTCCAGCTGCGCAACCGGACGCACGCGGTCGGCTACGCCCTGCGCAACGGGCTGATCTGACCACCCGCGGCCGACGGCAGGCGACGGCGGCGGGCGAAGCGAACGAGCGGTCGCCGACGGGCGGTCGCGGGCGGTGCGACCGCCCGCCACTGCCCGAAAGCGCAAGAGGCGCTTCCCCCGCATCCGGCCCCGCGGCCCTCCCGGTCCGCGCGGCCGGACCGGCAGGGTGGCGGGGTGACAGGCAGGATGCGGGACCGGACTGTGAGGTGGGCCGTGAGGGACACGGAAGGGTCCGGCCGTCGCCGACACCGCTGGGGGAGGGCCGGCGCGTCGATGCTGCTGCTGGCGCCCCTGCTCGCGGTGACGGCGGCCGCCGGACCGGGCGACGCCGGGGCTCAGCCCCTCGCGGCCGACGCCGGGAGCAGCCGGGTCGCGTACGCCGGTACGCGCCACCGCAGCCTGGGGCTGGTGGCGGGCGACAAGACCGACACCAGCACCCCGCTGTTCGGCGACGGGCCGGCGCACCTGGACGTCCAGCCGTCGGCGCTCGGCGACCGGCTCGTCTTCGCGAGCCGCCGCGACGAGAGGACCCCGCAGGTCTACCTGCGGTCCGCGGACGGCTCGGTACGTCGGCTGACCAGCGGTATGGACGCGGGCAACCCCCGGCTGACCCCCGACGGTCGGTCGGTCGTCTTCGACTCGGCCCACCGCGCCGCGGCCGGCGGCGTCCAGCGCGACCTGTGGCTCGTACGCGCCGACGGCACCGGCCTGACCCGGCTGACCGACACCCCCGCGAACGAGGAGCACCCGACCGTCTCCGCGGAGGGCGGCCGCCTGGCGTACTCCTCCGACGCCGAGCGGGCCGCCGGCACGCAGGTCTACGTGCGCCCCCTGCGCGGCGGCGCCGCCACCCGGCTCACCGACCCGGCGAACGGCCCGGCCACCGAGCCCGTGTGGAACCCGGTCGACGACGCGACCAACCGCGACGTGATCGCCTACACCGCCACCGGGGCCTCCGGCCCCCGCCTGCGGTGGACGAACGGGCGCACGGACGGGCAGCTGCTGGCCGGCGCCCAGGCGGGCTGGCGGACCCGGGGGGCAGCGTGGCTGCCCGACGGGAACGGCCTGCTCTTCCTCAGCCCCGACCGCACCTGTGACTGCAAGGGCGACTGGGACCACGTCTTCCAGGTGCCCGCACACTCGGCGGACACCCCGAAGCTCGTGTACAGCGAGGACCGCGAGATCGGCTCGCCCACCTGGCTCGGCCCCCTCAAGGGCGGCAGCACCGTCGTCGAGCGGATCTCGGCGGGCGGGCGGAACGTCGCGACCCTGCAGGACGCGCGGACGGACGGCTCCGACCCCCGTGACCTCAATCTGACGATCCTGAACGAGGACCCCGCGGCCGACACCAACACCGACCCGGCCAAGGACCCGCTGTTCCAGCCCGGACCCGACTTCGACCCGTGGACGGAGCGGCAGAACTACACGCCCGACGGGCGCAGGATCGTGGTGACCCGCTTCGAGGGCAAGCCCGGCAGCCGGATCCAGCGGATCTGGACGGCGGACGCCGACGGCACCAATGCCGCGGCCCTGCCGCTCGCCGGCCGCGGCCCCAAGGACTGGGACACCGACCCGACGTTCTCCCCCGACGGCAGGTACCTCGCCTTCACCCGTACGTCGCCCGGCGGCGTCGGCCAGGCCGCCGGCCCCGGGCGCATCCTGATCGCGGACGCCGCCACCGGGGCGATCCGCGGCGAGGTCGTCCCGCCCGCCGACCAGCCCAAGGGCGGCGACGCCCAGCCCACCTGGTCCTCCGACGGCACGACGCTCGCCTTCACCCGCAACCTGGTGATCAACGGCAACGGCGGCAACAAGCACATCTGGACCGTGCCCGTGGACCACCTCGACCGCCAGCGCGACCTGAGCGCCACGATCTGCTTCGGCGCCTGCGAAGTCATCGACGACAGCCCGGCGTTCTCCCCGGACGGCACCACCGTCGCCTTCAACCGCAAGAACGGCGGCGGCCGCGTCGACGAGCGCAGCGGCATCCTGCTCGCCTCCGCGGCGGGCGGCACCTGCCGGGTCCTGCTGCCCGACGCCGCCCGAGACAAACCGGGGGCCTGCGGCCGCGAACTGCCCGAGACCACCGGCAACGGCCCCTACCAGCCGCGCGACGCCGCCTGGACCGCCGACGGCAAGTCCCTGGTGCTCACCGGCCGCGGCTCCCGGGCCGCCAACAGCCCGGAGAAGCTGAAGCTGGTGGACGTCGCGACCGGCGCCCACAACCTGCTCGTCACCGGCCTGCCGGGCCGTCAGAAGGAACCGAGCGTGCAGCAGTCGGTGGACCTCGCGGTGCGGGCACCCGAGAAGAGCGCGCCGCTCACCGTCGGCGGCTCGACCACCGTCCGGGTGGACGTCGTCAACCAGGGTCCGGCGGCCTCCCCCGGCACCCGGCTGACCGTCGCACCCCCGCTCGGGGTGGGCATCACCGCGCTCACCGCACCCGGCACGCCCGGCGCCACCTGCGACGCCGCCGCGCTGACCTGCACCCTGGGCATCGTGCCGCCCGGCACCACCGTCCCGGTGACCGTCACCCTCACCGGTGTCACCCCCGGCGACCAGCCCCTGGAGTGGTCGGTCACCGGCACCGTGCTCGACCCCCGCCCCAGCGACAACTCCGGCCGGACGGTGGTGCCGGTGCGCGAGGCCCCCGTACCTCCGAAGCCGACGCCGACCCCGCCCACCCCGACGCCGGCCCCGCCCACCACGCCGCCGACGACCCCGCCCACGAAGCCCGCACCGCAGCCGCCGGCGCCCAAGGCCGGCCCCGGGGTGAGCATCACCGCGCAGCCGAACCCCGGCTACGTCGGCGGCCGCGTCGTCGTCACCTTCACCGTCGCCAACGGCCGCGACGCCCTGGCCACCGGCCTGCGGCTGCGCATCGGCCTGCCCGAGGGCGTCCCCCACGACGGGCCGCCGCCGGGCTGCGACCGGAGCGGGACGTGCACGCTGCCCGACCTGGCACCGGGCGCCCGCAGCGTCCTGCGGGTCGTTCTCAGCCCCGACAAGGCGCTCACCGGCCAGGTCACCGCGAACCTCACCACGACCGGCACGGACGCCGACCCCGGCGACAACACCGCCCAGCAGCAGCTGCGCATCCTCCAGCCGCGCATCGTCGCCGTCCCGCCGATCGGCAGGCCCGGCTTCGTCACCTCGGTACGCGGCGAGGACTTCCCGCCCGGCGTGCCGGTGCGGTTCGCCTGGAAGCCGGGCATCACGGCCGCGGCGGCCCCGACCGTCCCCCAGGCCGACGGCACGTTCATCGGCCAGCTGCTGATCCTCGCCAAGGACCAGACCGGCCCGCGCATCATCACCGCGAGCGGTCCCGGATTCTCCCCCGTGCAGACCGACTTCCTCGTGGTCAACGGCACGGTGCAGCCGCCCGACGAGGTGAGCCGCCGGTGATCCACGAGGTCGACGAGGGGCTGCGGCGGCTTCTCGCGGAATCCGGCCTGGAGGCGTCGGGCGTCGAGGTCGTCTTCGACGCGCCGACCCGCGACTGGGCCGCCCGCCGCAGCGCGCCCACCGTCTGCGTGTTCCTGTACGACATCAGGGAGGACCCGACCCGGCGCGGCAGCGGCGCGGGCGAGGTGTACGACGCGGACGGGTTCGTCGTCGCGCGCCGCACCCCGCCGCGCTGGTTCGAGCTGACGTACCTGGTCACCGCCTGGGCGAGCCGGCCGCAGGACGAGCACCGGCTGCTGTCCCAGGTGCTGTCCTGCCTGGTGGCCACCGACACCCTGCCCCCGCGCCTGCTCACGGGGACGCTCGCCGACCTCGGGCTGCTCGTGGACGTGGACGGGGGCGGCACCGGCATGGACGCGCCGGCCGCCTCCGACGTGTGGTCGGCGCTGGGCGGCGAGCTGAAGCCGTCCCTCGGGCTGCGCGTGAAGGCCCCGCTGGCCGGCATCAGCAAGGTCGCGGCGCCGCCGGTCACCGAGGGCCTCGTCGTGAACTCCGTACCGCAGGCCGCACCGGACGGCGACGGGAGCCCGCGCCGGCTGCGCTACGTCGAACTGGGCGCGCCGGGGCCGGAAGGCTTCGGCGGCTCCCGGGAACGGCCCAAGGCCCCCGCCCGCCGCCGCCGAGGAGAACGCCAGCCGTGACGCACACCCTCCAGCCCCCGGCACCCGGCCAGGAGCAGGCGGCGGACCCGCATGCGGACCCGGGCCGGGACCCGGGCCGCGCGGACGAGCTCCCGTACCTGTGGGCACGGCTCCGGCTCGTCGAGGAACGGGTCCGGCTGGCCGTGGAGCTCCGGCGCGCCGCCGACCCCGACCCGGACGACCCCTACCGGGGCCAGTACCTCACTCCCGAGGCGGTCGCCCGGATCCTGGACGCGGGCGAGGAGCACGGGCCCGGCCTGCCCGCCATCGCCCCGGCCGGCCCGCCGCCGCCCGGCTCGCCGCTCGGCGTCCTCGCCACCCGTTTCGGGCTGGACCCCCTCGACGTGGACCTGCTGCTGGTGGCACTGGCCCCGGACCTGGACGCCCGGTTCGAGCGGCTCTACGGCTACCTCAACGACGACCTGACGCGCCGCCGGCCGACGGTGGGGCTCGCCCTCGAACTGTGCGGCCGCGGCCGGTCCGCCGCCGCCCGCTTCCGGCTCTCCCCCGGCGCACCGCTCCTCGCGGGCGGCCTGCTGGAGGTCACCGAGCCCGAACGGCCGCCCCTGTCCCGGGTACTGGCCGTCCCGGACCGGATCACCGCCCACCTGCTCGGTGCCGACGCGCCCGATCCGCACCTCGCCGAGGTGCTCGGCGAGGCCACCGACGACCCGGCCGTCGACCCCGGCGAGCTGCACCGGGCCGCCGCCGCGGCCGGGAGCGGCACCGGGCACGTCCACC
Source organism: Streptomyces sp. A0592 (assembly GCF_004795115.1). Classification (NCBI taxonomy): domain Bacteria; kingdom Bacillati; phylum Actinomycetota; class Actinomycetes; order Kitasatosporales; family Streptomycetaceae; genus Streptomyces; species Streptomyces sp. A0592. The sequence goes on along the minus strand of NZ_SSBM01000028.1, from coordinate 15,222 downwards.
TGCGCACCCGCGGCGGCGACCCCGAGGGCCTGGCCGCCGCCGCACTGCGCGCCCGCGGGCTGCGCCCCCTGGTCCTGGACCCGGCGGCGCTGACCCACCGCGCCCACGCCCTGCCCGCACTCGCCCGCGCCGCGGCCCGCGAAGCCCGGCTGCTGGGCGCCGGCGTGCTCCTCGGACCGCTGGAGGCCCTGCCCGACAAGCCCGACGAGCGGGCCCACGTACTGCGCACCCTGTGCACCGTGCTGCGCGGCATCCCCCTGTTCACGCACGGCACCAGCGGCTGGGAGCCCGCCTGGGCGGCCGCCACCCCCGTCTCCCTGACCGTGGCGGCGCCCTCCCCCGACCGGCAGGCCGTCCGCTGGCGGCACGCGCTGGAACGGGCCGCCGCCGAGCACGGCCGTACGGACGGGGCAGGCGGCGCGGACACGGCGGGCGGCGCGGAAGCACTCGTCCGGTCCGTGTCCGCGCACCGCCTCGACGCCGGGCAGCTGCGGCGCGCCGCCGACACCGCCTCGCGCACCGCCGCCCTCGACGGGCGCCACGTCTCCCCCGACGACCTGCGGACCGCCGTACGGGCACAGAACGGCGCGGGCCTGGCCCGCCTCGCCCGCCGGGTGGAGCCGGCCGTGGGCTGGGACGACCTGGTCCTGCCCGCCCCCACCCACCGTCGGCTGCGCGACCTCGCGGTGCGCGCCCGCCACCGCGACCAGGTGCTCGGACAGTGGGGCATGCGGCCCGGCGGCGGACGCGGACGCGGGGTGATCGCACTGTTCGCAGGCTCCTCCGGCACCGGCAAGACCATGTCCGCCGAGGTGGTCGCCGCCGACCTGGGCATGGACCTGTACGTGGTGGACCTGTCCACGGTCGTCGACAAGTACGTCGGCGAGACCGAGAAGAACCTGGAACGGATCTTCACCGAGGCGTCGGCCGTCAACGCCGTGCTGCTCTTCGACGAGGCCGACGCGATCTTCGGGAAGCGCTCGGACGTGAAGGACTCCCACGACAAGCACGCCAACATGGAATCCGCCTACCTGCTCCAGCGCATGGAGTCCTTTGACGGCATCGCCATCCTGACCACCAACCTGAGGGCCAACCTCGACGAGGCGTTCACCCGCCGCCTCGACGTGATCGCGGACTTCCCGGTGCCCGACGCCGCCCAGCGCCGTGCCCTGTGGGAGCGCTGCCTGGGCGACCGGCTGCCCCGGGCCGACGAGGTCGATCTCGGCTTCTGCGCCGACCGGTTCGAACTGGCCGGGGGCTCCATCCGGGCCTGCGCGGTGACCGCCGCCTACTTCGCGGCCGCGTCCGGTGAACCGCTGACCATGCGCCAGGTGATGACCGCCGTCGCCCAGGAGTACCGCAAGCTCGGACGCCTGGTCCTGGAGGGCGAGTTCGGACCGTACCTGGGCCAGATCACGGACGTGTGAGCCGCGGGCGGCGCGCACGGGAGCGTACGCGCTGCCTGGACGGCCCGGCGGGAGCGACCCGGAGGGCAGCGGACTTGCCCCTGACCAGGACCGAACGCCCCTGCCCGCGAAGGCAGTCGCGCGGGAGGCTGTGACCAGACCTGATTGCAAGACGTGACGAAGGAGCGAGCATGCCGACGTACCTCACCCCGGGCGTGTACGTGGAGGAGGTGCAGTCCGGTGCTCGCCCGATCGAAGGGGTCGGCACCGCCGTCGCCGCGTTCGTCGGGTTCGCCCAGAGCGGACCCTTCCACGAACCGACGCTGGTCACCAACTGGGACCAGTACTCCCAGCACTTCGGCGGCTTCACCGAGGGCACCTACCTGCCCCACGCCGTCTACGGCTACTTCGCCAACGGCGGCGGCGCCGCGTACGTCGTCCGCATCGGCGGACCGGCCCCGGACGCCTCCGCGCCGGCCGCCGGGGGTGCGGTCCCCCGGTCCCGCGCCGCGGAGCCCGTCGAACTCGGCGGCTTCCTGATCACGGCCCGCCCGGGCATCACCGGCGTGTCCGTGGAGATCGCCGACGCCGACGGGGACAACCCGCCGGAGGACCGCTTCAAGCTCCTGGTCCGCCAGGGCGAGCAGATCGCCGAGACCTACGAGGCCTCCGCCCGCAAGAACGTCAAGGGCTACCTCGTCACCCAGGCGCGCGCCTCGAAGCTGATCGAGGTCACCGAGCAGCGCTCCGCCACCCAGACCCGGCCCGCCGGCCAGACCGTGGCCCTGCCCGACGCCCCCGGCGCCACGGCCGCCGCGACCGGCCAGGGCACCGTGTCCCGGCTCGACCCGGCCGAGTACGTCGGCGACTCGGGCGCCCGCACCGGCTTCGCCGGCCTGGAGACCATCGACGAGATCACCATGGTCGCGGTGCCGGACCTGATGAGCGCCTACCAGCGCGGTGACATCGACGCCGAGGGCGTGCGCACCGTACAGCTCGCGGTGATCTCCCACTGCGAGCAGATGGGCGACCGGGTGGCCGTACTGGACACCCCGCCCGCGCTGTCCGCGCAGCAGGTGCGCACCTGGCGCAATGACGAGGCGGGCTACGACTCCCGCTACGCCACCCTCTACTACCCGTGGGTCAAGGTCTTCGACCCCGCCTCGGGCCGCAACACGACCGTCCCGCCGAGCGGCCACATCGCCGGCGTGTGGGCGCGCAGCGACGCCGAGCGGGGCGTGCACAAGGCCCCCGCCAACGAGGTCATCCGCGGCGCGGTGGACCTGGAGCTGCGCCTGAGCAAGGGCGAGCAGGACCTGCTCAACCCGATCGGTGTGAACTGCGTACGGGCCTTCCCCGGCCGCGGCATCCGGATCTGGGGCGCGCGCACCCTCTCCTCCGATCCGGCCTGGCGCTACCTGAACGTGCGGCGCCTCTTCAACTACCTGGAGGAGTCCATCCTGCTGGGCACCCAGTGGGTGGTCTTCGAGCCGAACGACGACCGGCTCTGGTCCAGCATCCGGCGCAACGTCACCGCGTTCCTCACCGAGGAGTGGCGCCGCGGCGCGCTGTTCGGCCGCACGGCGGCGGAGGCGTTCTACGTCAAGTGCGACCGGGACAACAACCCGCAGGAGTCGATCGACCAGGGCCGCGTGGTCTGTGAGATCGGCGTCTCGCCCGTCAAGCCCGCCGAGTTCGTGGTGTTCCGGCTGGCCCAGTTCTCCGACAGCACCAGCCTCGTCGACGAGTGACCCTGCCGGTCAGCGGCACCAGCAGCAGCAAGGAAAGGTGAAGGACAGTCATGGCAGAGGGCGATGCTCTTTCCACCCATATCTTCGGCGTGCAGCTCGGCGGATACCTGGTCGAATCGATCCAGGAGATCAGCGGCCTGACCGTCGAGGAAGAGGTCGTCGAGGTCCGCCAGGTCAGCGCGGAGGGCAAGCAGATCATCCGCAAGCAGCCCGGCGCGCGGCAGGCGGGCGAGGTCACGATCACCCGGGGACTCGACAAGAGCAGCGAGTTCACCAAGTGGATCAAGGAGACGCTGAACAACGGCGCCGTCGACACCGCTCGGCAGAACCTCACGATCGAGATCAAGGACTCCACGGGCGCGACCATCCGCCGCATCCAGCTGATGCAGGGCTGGGCCTCCAAGTGGGAGGGCCCCTCCCTCAAGGCCGGCGAGTCCGCCGCGGCCACCGAGTCCGTGACCATCGTGTTCGAGGAGATCATCGTCGAATGAGGCGTCGCACGGTGACCGCGGGCAGCCTGGAGGAGATCCTCCAGGCCACGGCGCCCGCCCAGGCCCCGGAGCAGGCGGCGGCACCCCCGGCCGCCGCCGCTCCGGCCCCCCGTGAGGACCACGGGCTGCGCACGGAGTTCGAGTTCGAGCTCCCGCGCGGCTACGTGGACGAGGCGGGCACGGTGCACCGGCACGGCTCGATGCGCCTGGCCACCGCGCGCGACGAGCTCCGCCCGCAGATCGACCTGCGGGTCAAGGAGAACCCGGCGTACCTGAGCGTGGTGCTGCTGAGCCAGGTGATCACCCGGCTCGGCACCATCACCGATGTGCACGCCGGGGTCGTCGAGCGGATGTACGCGACCGACGTCGCGTTCCTCCAGGACTTCTACCGGCGCGTCAACAGCGAGGGCCACACCCGCGCGGCGGTCACCTGCCCGCACTGCGACGGCGGCTTCGAGGTCGACCTCTCCGGTGGGCGCCTGGGGGAATCGTGACGTACGCGCTCCCCCGGCTCCGGGAGGAGATCGCGTACATCGCCTACCACTTCCACTGGCGGCGCGACGAGATCCTCGACCTGACCCACGGCGAGCGCCAGGACTGGGTCACCGAGATAGCTCGTATCAACACCCGTGTGAACGAAGGCGGTTGAGTAAATGGCATGGCGGGACAGGCTGCGTCGGCGCACCGCCGTGCCGGACGCCGCTGCCGCTGGGGCGGCCGCGGCCCAGGAGGGCGCCGCCCCGCGGGACGCCGGGTCCACCGGCCCCTCCGGGACCGCCGGGACCGCCGTGCCGGGCGACTGGGACGGCGGCTGGCGCATGACCGCGCCGCCCCTGCTGACCGTCTCGCGGTCGGTCTCGGGCGTCAGCGACGGCCTCGCCTTCCGCTCGGGCCTGGCCGCATGGCGCAACCCGTCGTTCGACACGGGGCTCGCCCACGGCCTGCTGCCGTCCGCCCCGGCCGGACTCGTCCGCGGCGTCGCCCGCCCGGCCGCCGCCCGCCCCACCCACAGCGGCGGCGGCCCGCTGCTGCTGCGGGCACTGCCGAGCGAGCCCGGCGAGGCCGGCGAGCCCGGCGCGGACCGGCAGCCCGATCCGGTGCGGCCCGCAGGCGGAACCCCGCAGGTCCAGCGCCGCACCCGCGCCGGCACCACCACGCCGAGCCGGCCCGCGTCCGGGTCCGGGTCCGGGTCCGGATCCACTCCGGCCGCGAAGCCCGGCGCACCCACCGACGCCCCGGGCCCGGTCGTCTCGCGCGCCCTGACACGCGGCGACGCGGGCATGTCCCCGTCGCCCGCGCCGTCGGGCGGGGCCTCGGCTTCGGCCGGTACGCGGGGCCTGCCGTCCGCGCACCCCGCAGCCGTGCAGCGGGCCGCCGCGCCCGGCCGTACGGCGACGCCCGCACACTTCCCGGTGGTCCGCCGCATCGCGGTGGTCCCCGGATCATCCACTGCCGCGGACGCCCGGCCCGCCCGTACGGCCGAGGGGGCTCCTGGTGCGGTCCGGCCGCGCCCGGTCGGGCCTGCTCTCACCGCCGCCCGGGTCCCGGCCACACCCCGACGCCGCGTGGCCGCCGTCCGTCCCGCCGTCGCGCCCGCGGCCGGCCCGGACACGCCGGTGCAGCGTGCACAGACCCGCGCCCCTCTCGGCACCCCGGCCACCGAGCTGCCGCCCACGGCCACACCCTCGACGCCCCCCGTCCTCCCCGCCGCGCCGGCCATGCCGATGGTGCAGCGCCAGGCCGAGGCTGCGGCGAGCGGCCCGGTGGCGGAGAAGCCGGCCGCCGCCGCCCCGGCCACGCCCACCCCGCAGAGCCGCCCGGGCCCCGCGGGGAGCGACCCGGCTGTGCAGAAGCCGATGCCCACCCGCGCCCCGCTCGGCGCCCGGGCCACGGACTCGGTCACGGCGGCGGTACAGCGCCGAGCCGAACCCGCAGCCACAGGCGGGGCACCGGCCATGCCCACCGTGCAGCGGCAGGCAGAGCCCGCAGCCGCCGGCCCGGCGACCGAGAAGCCCACGCGCACCCGCACACCCCTCGGCGCACCCCTGACCGAACTCCCGCCCACGGCAACCCCGTCGAGCCACACCCCGGGCACCGCAGGCCCTGCCATGCCCACCGTGCAACGCCAGGCCGAACCCGCGGCGAGCGGCCCGGCGCCGACGCCCCCGAGCCCGGCCATGCCCACCCTGCAGCGCCAGGCCGAACCCGCCGCCACCGGCCCGGCAACCGAAAAGCCCATGCGCACCCGCGCACCCCTCGGCACACCACTCGCCGAACTCCCGCCCACCGCACAGCCGTCGAACCCCGCCCCGGCCACCCCCGGCCCTGCCATGCCCACCCTGCAGCGCCAGGCCGAACCCGCGGCGAGCGGCCCGGCACCGACACCGCCGAGCCCGGCCATGCCCACCGTGCAGCGACAGGCAGAACCCGCGGCGAGCGGCCCGGCACCGACGCCCCCGGGCCCGGCCATGCCCACCGTGCAGCGGCAGGCAGAAGCCGCGGCGAGCGGCACGGCTGCCGGGAAGCCCATGCGCACCCGCGCACCCCTGACCAAACTCCCGCCCACGGCAACCCCGTCGAACCCCGCCCCGGCCACGCCGGGTCCCGCCATGCCCACCCTGCAACGGCAGACGGACCCCACTGCCACCGGTCCGGCGCCGGCGACCCCGGCCATGCCCACCGTGCAGCGGCAGGCAGAAGCCGCCGCCACCGGCCCGGCGACCGAGAAGCCCATGCGCACCCGCGCACCCCTCGGCGCACCCCTGACCGAACTCCCGCCCACGGCAACCCCGTCGAACCCCGCCCCGGCCACGCCGGGTCCCGCCATGCCCACCCTGCAGCGCCAGGCCGAGCCCGCGGCGAGCGGACCGGCAGAGCGGAGCGTGCCGCGCGTGCGCTCAGGGCTGGGGGCGCCCCTGTCCTCGCTGCCGCCGAGCGCCGACGTGCCCCGGGCCGCCGCCGCGCGGCCGCAGGCGCCCCTGCTGGGCGGCGCGGGCGACGCGCGCCGCCGTACCGGCGCCCCGCCGGTCCAGCGGGCCACCGCCACCCCCACCCCGACCGCCAGTGCCCCGCCGCGCTCGGGCCCGGTCCCGCTCGTCGCCGCCCGCGCCGTCGGCGAGACGGCCGTGCCCGCCGCGGCGGCCCCGTCCCTCCAGCTGCTGGCGGCGCGGCCCCTGGCCCTCGGCACCCGCGACGTGGCGGGCATGGGGGGCGCACCCGCCGCCCCCCGCCCGGCCGGTCGGCCCGTGGTGCCGGCGCGCTGGTCGGCCCCGTCCGCCGCGTCCGCCACGGCCCCGCAGCCGATCCAGCGTGCCGCGGCGCCCGCCACCCGTACCCCCGCCGCGCGCCCCGCACCCCCCGCACGCGCCGTGCGCCCCGCGCCCGCGTCGGCCGCGGCCCCCGCCACTGCCGCGGCCCCCCTGCCCGTGACCGGCCCGTACACGCCACCGCTCGTGGTCCAGCCGGCCCCCGCCGCGCCGGCCGCCGGATCGGTACCCGTCGTACGGCCCAGGGCGTCGGCCCCCGCCGCCGTCCCGGGCCCGGCCGTCCCCGTACCGCCGCCGAGCAGCGGCCCGCCACCCCCCGTACAGCGCGACACGGGTCGGGGGGCGGGTCCCGCCGCGCCGGCCGGCCGGCCGGAGGGCGCGCGCGACGCCGCGGCCCACGGCGGCGGGGACCTCGACCTGGACGACCTGGCACGGCGTCTGCTCGATCCGGTCGCGCGCCTCCTGCGCACCGAGTTGCGGCGCGGCCGGGAACGCGCGGGCAGGCCCTTCGACGGGCGCCGCTGAGAACACGTACGCACGAGAAACGGACGACGACGGACCGATGACGGACAACATCTTCGCGACAAGCGTGTTCTTCCGGCTGGCGATCGGCGGCAACGACCTGGGCGCCTTCCACACCTGCTCGGGCATGGGCGCCGAGGTCGAGATGGAGAGCTACGCCGAGGGCGGCAACAACGGCTTCACCTGGCAGCTGCCCGGCCGTGTGACCTGGTCGAACATCACCCTCACCCGGCCCGTCACCGCCGACACGGCGAAGATCGGCCGCTGGCTGGACGAGACGCTGCGCCGGGTCGAGCCGAAGGACGGCGAGATCGTGGCGCTGCGGCCCGACCTGAGCCGGATCATCAGCTGGCAGGTGTTCGGGATCGTCCCGGTGCGCTGGCAGGGGCCGTCCTTCGACCCCGCCAACTCCGCCGCGGCCGTGGAGACGTTGGAGATCGCCCACCAGGGGCTGCTGCCCTCCTGACCGCCCGCCCGGCCCCCGACCCGCCCACCCGTCCTCGTCCCCGCCGCCCCGGAAGGAAGTCCACGGCATGGCCTCATCGGCACGCGCCAGCCGCGCCCGGGCCCAGCTCACCCTCAAGGAGCCCCCGGCCTCCGTCGGGGCCAAGCCCGGCGGGACGATCGCCCGGCTCGACCTGCAGTTCAACCCCTCGACCCTGCAACTGGGCAAGACCACCGAGTGGCGGCGCTCCCCGTCCAGGATGGCGGGCCAGTCGGCGCTGCCCGAGTTCGTCGGCAGCGGACCGCGCACCCTGAGCCTGGACGTGTTCCTGGACGCCACCGCCACCCACGACAACTCGGTCGAGCAGGCGGTGGAGAAGCTGATGAAGGCGTGCGTGCCGACCCCGGCCAGCCTCGGCCGGAAGAAGCCGGCGAGCCCCTGGGTGCGCTTCGAGTGGGGCAGCGCCCGGACGACGTCGTTCGACGGGGTCCTGTCGAACCTGTCGGTGTCGTACACGCTCTTCGACGTGGACGGCAAGCCGCTGCGGGCCACCTGCTCGCTGTCCATCGAGGAGGCGAGCGTCGACCCGCCGGGCCAGAACCCGACCTCCGGCTCCCGCACCGCCCGCAGCACGCACACCGTGGTGGCGGGCGACAGCCTGGCCATGCTGGCCTGGCGCGAATACGGCGACGCGACGGCCTGGCGGGTCATCGCCGAGGCCAACGGCATAGACGACCCGATGGCCCTCGTTCCCGGCACCGAGATCGTGGTGCCGGGCACCCGGGACCAGCACGGCGAGGAGGAGCAGCGGTGAGCGGATCCGAGCCCGGGGGCCGGTCGTTCGCGGCCGACCCCATCGTGGAAGCCCCCGGCGAACTGCCGCAGATCTGGGCGGCGCAGCTCGTCTCCTGCGTCGTCGACGAGAACGTCGGGCTGCCCGACACCGCGCTGCTCACCTACCGCGACCCCGACCACGAGTTCCTGCGCGCCACCGGCATCACCATCGGCACCCCGCTGCGGGTGTCGGTGGCGACCGTGAAGGGGCAGGCCCGCGAGCGGCTGTTCAACGGCGAGGTCACCGCCCTGGAGATCGACCGGGACCGCACCGGCTCCTTCACCGTCGTACGCGCCTACTCCAAGGCGCACCGCCTCCAGCGCGGCCGCAAGGTCGTCGCGTACCGGAACATGACGGCCGCCGCCATCGTCCGCAAGGTGGCCGCCGGAGCCGGCCTCGCCGTCGGGAAGGTCGAGGCCGCACCCGTCACGTACAAGCAGCTGTCCCAGGCGAACGTCTCCGACTGGGACTTCCTGCAGTTCCTCGCCGGGGAGAGCGGCGCACAGGTACGCGTCGACGACAAGGGACTGCTCCAGTTCACCCGGCCCGTGAAGGCGTCCGGGGCGCCCGCCCCGTCGACGTCGGCCGTCCGCGACCCGATGGTCCTGGAGTACGGGCGCAACCTCCTCGCGCTGCGGGCCGCCCTGTCCGCCGCCGACGGCGCCTCGAAGGTGCAGGTGCGCGGCTGGGACGTGACCACGAAGCGGCCGCTCGTCGCCGAGCAGCCGTCCGTGGTCAGCGACACGGTGGTACCGGGCCTCGGCCCGCAGACCGCCGCACGCTTCGGGACGGCGTCGGTGTCCGTCACCGACACCCCCTACCGCACGCAGGCCGAGACGGCGGCGGTCGCGAAGGCGACGGCGGCCCAGATCAGCTCCGGCTTCGGCGAACTGGAGGCGGTGGCCGAGGGCAACCCGCTGCTGCGGGCCGGCAAACCCGTCGCGCTCGGCAACGTCGGGCAGGCGTTCTCCGGCCGGTACACGGCCACGGCCGTCCAGCACGTCCTGGAGCCGCACGGCGGCTTCCGCACCACCGTGTGGGTCAGCGCCAGCCCGGACCGCTCCCTGACCGGACTGGTGACCGGCGCCAACGCGCCGGGGCGCGGGCCGCGCATCCCGGGGCTCGCGATCGGCGTGGTGACGGACGTGCGCGAGCCGAACGGCTCCCAACGCGGCGCCGTCCGGCTGAAGTTCCCGTGGCTCGACGACACCTATGTCTCCGACTGGGTGCGCACCGTCCAGTGGGGCGGCAAGGGCGGCGGCGGGGTCGTGAGCCCCGAGGTCAACGACGAGGTGCTCGTCGGCTTCGAGCAGGGCCTGCTCGACAGCCCGTACGTCATCGGCGGCCTCTACAACGGCGTCGACCAGCCCTCCCCGCACGACGTGCCGCTGATCGACAAGACCAGCGGCAAGGTCAACCGCCGCTCGATCGTGTCGCGTTCGGGGCACCGTGTGGAGCTGCTGGACGCGGCGGCGCCGGGCCCCTCCGGGCTGCGGCTGGTGACCGGGGACGAGCGGCTCGAAGTACGCATGGACGACCGCCGGGACCGGATCGAGCTCACCGTGTTCGCCGGCCGGGGCCGCCCGCTGACCTCGGTCCTGATGGACAAGAACGGCATCACCCTGGACGCCCGGCAGGGCACCGTGAAGGTGTCCGGCCGCCAGGTGGACATCGACGCAACCGCCGGCGTCAGCATCGGCGGCCGGTCGGTGAAGGTGTCCGGCACCGCGGACGTCACCGTCAACGGCGGCCTGCTCGCCGTCCTCAAGGCCCGCCTCATCCGCATCAACTGACCCTCCGCACACCTTGCGCACCACCACCGCCGTCCCCGAGGAGCACCCGATGCCAGCCGCAGCCCGTACCGGCGACCCCACCAACCACGGTGGCCGGCTCGCCACGCCACCGCCCGGCGCCGCCGCGCAGGTGGCCACGGTGCTGATCGGCGGCCGGCCCGCCGCCGTCGTGGGCAGCCTGCACGTCTGCGTGGTCCCGCCGCACGCCGCCCTCGGACCGGCCAACGTGATCATGCCGAACCCGGCCGCCCTCGCCACGGGAACGGTCCTCATCGGCGGCCTGCCCGCCGCGCGGGCCCGCGACCAGACGGCGTGCGGCGCGATGGTCCTCACCGGCGCCATGAACGTCCTGATCGGGGGCGTGTGATGAGCGAACGGTTCATCGGCCGCGGCTGGGCGTTCCCCCTGCGCGTCGGCCCGACCGGCGGGATCGCCATGGTCGAACGCGAACGCGAACTGGAGGAGGCCATCCGCCTCGTCCTCGGCACCGCGCCCGGCGAACGGCCCATGCGGCCCGAATTCGGCTGCGGCATCCACGAGTACGTCTTCGCGCCCGGCGACGGCGACACCGCCGGCCGGGTCGCCCAGCAGGTGCGCGAGGCCCTCGAACGCTGGGAGCCACGGATCACCGTCGACGACGTCGTCGTCGCCTTCGACGCCGTCGAGGCGGGCACCCTCTACATCGATGTGCACTACACGGTGCGCACCACCAACGACCGGCGCAACCTGGTCTTCCCCTTCTACACGATCCCCTCCGAGGAGGGGGCCGAGGAAATGGTCGCGGACTGATGGCCCTGCCCTCCCCCAACCTGGACGACCGACGGTTCCAGCAGCTCGTCGACGAGGCGAAGCGGTACGTGCAGCAGCGCGCCCCGGAGTGGACCGACCACAACGTCTCCGACCCGGGCGTCACCCTCATCGAGACGTTCGCCTACCTCGTGGACCAGCTGCTGTACCGGCTCAACCGGGTCCCGGACAAGAACTACCTGGCGTTCCTCGACCTGCTGGGCATCCAGCTGTACCCGCCCTCGGCCGCCGCCGCCGACGTCGACTTCTGGCTGTCGGCACCCCAGCCCGACACCGTCACCCTGCCCGCGGGCACTGAGGTGACGACCGAGGTGGCCACCGCCGCCGGCGACACCGAGGAAGCCGTCGTCTTCGCCACCACCGACGACCTGCGGATCCTGCCCAGCGAACTGACGAAACTGGTCACCGCGCCCCGCACCGGCCAGCCCGCCGACCGCACCGGCGCACTCACCGAGGGCCGCGACATACCGTGCTTCCAGGCGACGCCCGAACCCGGCGACGCCCTGCTCTTCGGCCTGCCGACGGCGGTGCCGCGCTGCGTCATCGCGGTACGCCTCGACAGCCGCGTCGAAGGCGTCGGCGTCGACCCGCGCCAGCCCCCGCTGGTGTGGGAGGCCTGGGACGGCAGCCGCTGGCAGCGCTGCGCCACCGACTCCGACAGCACCGGCGGCCTCAACCGGCCCGGCGAGATCATCGTCTACGTCCCGGCCGGACACACCGCGTCGGTGATCAGCGGGACCCGCGCGGGCTGGCTGCGCTGCCGGGTCACCGAGCCCGAGCCCGGCCAGCCGTTCTACTCCGAGTCCCCGACCGTCCGCGAAGCCGCCGTCTTCACCGTCGGCGGCACCATGACCGTGGAGCACGCCGAGCGCGTGGCCGACGTACCGCTCGGCTCGTCCGAGGGCGTCGCCGGGCAGAGTTTCCGCCTCGGCCGCCCGCCCGTACTGCTCGACGGGGAGCCCCCGGTGGTGGAGGTGTCCTCCCCCGACGGCTGGCAGCGCTGGGACGTCGTCGAGCACTTCGGCCGCTCCGGGCCCGACGACCGGCACGTCCGCGTGGACGCCACCACCGGCGAGTTCTCCTTCCCGCCGGTGCTGCGCGAGGCCGACGGCAGCCTGCGCCCGTGCGGCGCCGTACCGCCCAAGGGCTCCCAGATCCGTGTGGCCCGCTACCGCACGGGCGGCGGCCCCGCGGGCAACGTCTCGCGCGGCGCGATCTCCGTACTGCGCAGCTCCGTCCCGTACATAGCCCGGGTCGTCAACCGGGAGGCGGCGCGCGGCGGCGTCGCCGGGGAGACCATCGACAACGCCAAACTGCGCGCCCCCGAGGCACTGCGCATGCAGGAACGCGCGGTCACCGCCGAGGACTACGAGATCATCGCCCGCCGGGCGGCGCCGTCGGTGCGCCGCGTACGCTGCCTGCCCGCCACGGACGGCGGGCGCGGCGCCGGCTCGGTACGGGTCCTGGTCGTGCCGGACGCCGTCGCCGACGACGGCGACCGGCTCCGCTTCGAGCAGCTGATCCCCACCGACCAGGTCCTGGCCGCGATCACCACCACCCTCGACGAGCGACGCCTGATCGGCACCGGCCTCGTCGTGGAACCCCCCGTCTACCAGGGCGTCACCGTCGTAGCCCGGCTGTCGGCGCCCGCCGCCGACGCCGACCGGGTGCGCGACGCGGCGCTCGCCGCACTGTTCCGGCACCTCAACCCGCTGCACGGCGGACCCGACGGCACCGGCTGGCCGTTCGGCCGGCCCGTGCAGTACGGCGAGGTGTTCGGCGTACTGCAACGCGCCGTAGGGGACGTGCTGGTGGAGGAGATCCGGCTGTTCGCCGCCGACCCGATCACGGGACGGCGCGGCGCCCCCGTCGACCGTATCGACATCGGCGCGGGCACGCTCGTCTTCTCCTACCAGCACCAGGTGGTCGTGACCGAGGCCGAGCCGGGGACGGGGGTGCACGGATGAGCCGTGCCGCCGTACCCGGCCTCCCCAGCCGGCACCCGATCGGCGAGCAGCTGCCCGCGCTGTACGCCGACGACGACTTCGCCCAGCGGTTCACGGCGGGCCTGGACACGGTCCTGGCCCCGGTGTTCACGACCCTCGACAACCTGCCCGCGTACTTCGACCCCCGGCTGGCCCCGGCCGACTTCCTGTCCTGGCTGGCCGCCTGGGTCGGCGGCGCGGACGACGCCGACTGGCCGACCGCACTGCGGCGCGAGGCGGTGGCCCGCGCGGTGGAACTGCACCGGTGGCGGGGCACCCGGCGCGGCTTGGTCGAGGCCCTGCGGCTGGTCCTGGGCGTGTCTGCCGACGTCAGCGCGGACGGCGGGGCCGTCTGGTCCCGCACGGCCGGCACCGAGCCGCCCCCGGTGGCGGACGACGAGGTCCTCGTACGGGTGTGGCCGCGCGGCCCCGGCGCCGCGTACGAGGTGGACGCGGACCGGGTCCGCGCCCTCGTCCGCACCCTGTGCCCCGTGCACACGGTCTGCCGGGTGGAGATCCTGCCCGGCCCGCCCGCGACCGCGCCCGAAGGGAGCTGACGGCATTGCGTACGTGTCCCGCGTGCGGGGCCTCCAGCGCCCCGACGGACGACTTCTGCACCAACTGCGGCGCCTACCTCAACTGGTCCTCCCGGACCGACCCCGAGGCCACCCCCCGGGCCGGAACGTCCCGGCAGGGCGGCACGGCCCAGGAAAGCCCTCCCGAAGACGCAACACCCCAGAACGACACCACTGTTCAGGGCACCCCCCAGACCGCCCCGGCCCAGGAGGCGACCCCCCAGCGGGGCACCCCCGGGAACGCAACGTCCCAGGACGGGGCGACTCAAGACGGCCCGGCCCGGCAGAGCACGGCCGAAGGCGCAACGCGCCGACAGGCCACCGCCCAGGGAGCCGCGGGCGCCGACGTGCCTCGGCGGAGCACGGCCCAAGAAGCCACCCCGCAGCCCGAAACCGCCCCGGAGAGCACCCCGCAGGCCGGAACCCCCGGTCGCGGCACAGCCCAGGAGGCGACGCGCCCAGGCGACGAACCCCAGCCCGGAGCCCCCGGTCGCGGCACGGCCCACGAGGCCACACCCTCGTCCGGCGCACCCCGGCCCGGAACCGCCCCGGAGAGCACCCCGCAGGCCGGAACCCCCGGCCGGGGCACGGCACAGGAGGCAGCACCCCACGGCGGGACGGACCGGCAAGGCACGCACGAGGGCGCACCACAGGAGGCAGCACCCCGACCCGGAACTCCCGGCCGGGGTACGGCCCACGAGGCCACACCCCCGTCCGACGCACCCCGGCCCGAAACCGCCCCGGAGAGCACCCCGCAGGCCGGAACCCCCGGCCGGGGCACGGCACAGGAGGCAGCATCCCAGGGCGGGACAGACCGGCAGGGCACGCACCAGGGCTCAACGGCCCACGAGCGCACGGCCCAAGAAGGCACACCCCGACCCGGAACCGCCGACCGGGACGCGGCGCAGGAGGCAGCGCCCCGGGGCGGGGCGGACCGGGAGGGGACGCGCGAGGGTGCAACGGCCCATGGGGCCACGGCCCGGGAGGGTGTGACGGGCGACGGGGCAGCGTCGGCCGCACCCGCACCCGGTGCCGCGGAGCGGTGGTGGTCCCGGCTGCGCAGGAGGCCCGCCGCGGCGGAGCCGGACGCGGCCGCGGACCGGCGGTGGCCATGGCTGCGCAGAAGGCCCGCCGCGGCGGAGCCGGACGCGGCCGCGGACCGGCGGTGGCCATGGCTGCGCAGGAGGCCCGCCGCGGCGGAGCCGGACGCGGCCGAGCCCGGCCGCACGGCGGGGGCGCCCGCCGTGCCCGGACTCAGGGGAAGCAGGAGAAGGACATACATCGACCATAGCAAGACGATGCGTCTCGTCTCAACTCATTCATGCCGCCTCCTCCGGCGGCAGATC
>NZ_SSBM01000027.1:0-92553 GCF_004795115.1 Streptomyces sp. A0592 | reverse complement strand
GTGGCCGCCGATGGTGTCGATGGTGGTGTTGAGGGCCCAGACGACGGGTGTGGTGGGGGTGGGTGCGGGTCCGGGGACGGGCGGGGTGGCCCCGAGGTGGTTGATGTACTCGATCACGCGTTTGAGGGTAGACGAGGCGCTTGCGATGCCGGCTGCGGTCGTGTGACGCGGTGTGCGGATCGGTGTTCAGGTGCCGGTGGCGCGTTCGACGGGGATCCACAGTTGGGAGCCGGTTGCCGTGCCGGTCTCCACGGGCCGGGTGAGCAGAAGTTCGGGGCCCGGCCTACTCGTGTAGGGGTTTGAGGGGAACCACTGCGTGAACACGTCGCGCCACAATTCCTGGAGGGCGCTCGGATAGGGGCCGTGGTGGTCGAAGACGGCCCAGGTGCCGGCTCGGACATCAAGGGTGTCGAGCCCTTCGGCGTTCGTTGCGGGAGGGGTGGCGACACCGACCCAGTAGTCCACCTCGGCGCCCTCTTCGCGGCTGTCGGTGAGGTGCACCGCGGCGGAGAGGATTCCTTCCGGTTCCAGGCCGGCGAGCTGCTTCATCCGTGTGATGGTCTGTTCGTCGATGCTTTCGACGTGTGCCGTGGTGGCTGCGTTGACTCCGTCGTGCACGAGCGGGACCGTGGCTTTCCTGCCGATGATCCGGAACGGTTCCTTCTCCACGATCCGGTAGCGCATGCTCGTGCTCCCTTCGACGATCACGCGGAAGGACATGCGGGGCTGTGCGGTGAGGACCGCACCCGTGCGGCGGGCCTCGCCGGGTCCGATGCCGTGTACGGACCGGAACGCTCGGGCGAATGCCTCGCCCGAGCCGTATCCGTAGCGGACCGCGATGTCGAGGAGCGTCAGCTTTCCGGCCAGGACCTCGGCCCCGGCGAGTGTCATGCGCCGGCGCCGGATGTAGAGCGGGAGCGGCATTCCGGCGAGGGCGGAGAACAGCCGCCGGAAGTGGTATTCGGACACGGCGGCGATCCGGGCCACCTCGGCCATGTCGATGTCCTGGTCGAGGCGGGTTTCCAGGTGGTCGAGTGCCTGGTTGAGCCGTTCCAGCACGCCTGTCTCCATCGTCTCGTGTCTGCACCGGGGGGACCGCCCAGCCTGCCATCGGTCGCAGGGTGCGCGGGAGGCCGGCGGCCTGGTTCCCGTCCCGTGTCGTCCACGGCGCACGGGGCCCGACGAAAGCGGTGCGGGAATGGTCGGGTGGCGGCCAGGGGTCCTGCACGAGGTTTGTGTTCATGACTGATATCGAAGGATGGTGCGACCCGCGGTTCGCGGCGGTGCGTGAGGTGCTTGCGGGTTTGCTGGGTACGTGTGACGTGGGTGCCTCGGCGGCCGTCTTCCTGGACGGCGAGCCGGTGGTCGACCTCTGGGGCGGATACGCCGACAGGGACGGTTCGGCCGGGTGGGGGCGCGACACCCTGACCGGTGTGAACTCGACCAGCAAGAACATGACCGCGCTGTGCGCGCTGGTCCTGGCCGACCGGGGCGCGCTCGATCTGTCCGCGCCGGTCGCCGCGTACTGGCCCGAGTTCGCGGCGGCCGGCAAGGGGAACGTGCTGGTGCGCCATGTGCTGTCGCACACTGCGGGACTGCCCGAGCTCTCCGGGCTTGCGGCGGTCGAGGAACTGTACGACTGGGAGAGGGTGACGGCGGGGCTGGCCGCGCAAGCCCCGGAGTGGGAGCCGGGGACAGCTGCCGGCTATCACGCGCTGACGTTCGGATTCCTGGTCGGTGAGATCGTGCGGCGGGTCACCGGCCGCAGCCTGGGTGAGTTCTTCGCCGAGGAGGTGGCCGGGCCGTTGGACGCGGATTTCCATTTCGGGTTGTCCGCCGAGCACGATCTGCGTGTCGCACCGCTCATTGAGCCGTTGTCGCTGACAGACGAGTTCGCTGCCGGCGCGCCGGTGGGGCCGGACGGCGTCCGCCGGGAGTATGAGGGGGCGGCGATCCGGGTCAGGGATGTCAATTCCGTGGCCTGGCGGCGGGCGCAGATTCCGGCGGTGAACGGTTTCGGCAATGCCCGGTCGGTCGCTCTCGTCCAGTCGGTGCTGGCGAACCACGGGTCGGCCGGGGGCGTGCGGCTGCTGTCCTCCCGGGGCTGTGAGCCTGCGTGGCAGGAGGTGTTCCGGGGTGATGACCGCGTGTTGCGCACGCCGGTGACGTGGACGGTGGGGTTCGGTGGGTTCGGCGGCACGTTCGGGTGGGGCGGGTGGGGCGGGTCGCTGGTGGTGAGCGACCCCGCCGCGCGTATGACGGTCGCCTACGTCATGAATCAGATGATCGACCGGGACCGGCAGGAGGACAACCGCGGCATGGAGATCGTCATGGCCGCCTACAGCGGACTGCGGTGACCGCGGGGCGGCGGGGGATTCGGGGCCCGGTACCGGGGCATCCGTACGGTTTGGCCCAGCCACAAGACAGGAGGCAGTAGTGACCACCTATGTCATCACCGTGCCCGGCACGTTCCTGAAGGACATCGACGATGAGACGTGTGCCGAGCTGACGAAAAGGCTGGCATCGCACCACACCGGCCTGAGCGAGACGGAGGACGTGGAACTGCTCACGGTCCACGAGGGCGGTACCTTCTCCGTCCGGCTCGAAGTCGATGCCGCGGACCGGGCGGCGGCCGAGGACGGCGCTGTCCGTCTCCTGGTCGCCGCTCTGGAGTCGCTGGGCTTCTCGGAGAAGGATGCGCCCTTGGGGCCTTGTGCGGTCACGGGCATCGACGGCGAGGCCTGAGGAGGGTGTGCTGGCTGATCAGCTCCGGGGCGGTGTGCGGGCGGAGACGGGGTGGCGCACGCCGGTGAGGCGTTCGGAGAGGGTCCACAGGCGGCGCGCGGTGGTGGCGTCCCGGAGGGCGCGTTCGCGGCTGCGCAGGACGGGCTCGCCGCGGAGCTGGAGCGGTCCGTCGGGGACGATGTAGCTGCCTCCGGGCAGGTCGGGGACGGTCGCTGCGTACAGGGAGGTCTTGGCGCCTTCCGGTGCGGGCCGGAAGGCGGTGCGCAGGAGCAGGCGCATGAGGGCTGCGTGGGTGCGGCCCCGGGCGCTGTTGGCCCCGCCGGTGAGGACGTTGGTGCGGGTGAGCCCGGGGGCGACCGCCATGCTGCGCAGGGGGAGTCCGGCGGTGTCGGCCCTGCGCTGCAGTTCGGTGGCGAAGTACAGGTTGGCCCGCTTCGACTGGATGTAGGCGAACAGGGTCCGGTACCCGCGTTCGGCGTCGAGGTTGTCCAGGTCGAAGCGGGCGAACCGCTGGCCCTCGCTGCTGACGGTGACCACGCGCGGGTGCGGGGCGGCCAGCAGGTGGGGCATGAGGAGGCCGGTGAGGGCGAACGTCCCGAGGTGGTTGACGCCGAACTGGGACTCGAAGCCGTCGGCGGTCCGGGAGAACGGCACCATGGCGATGCCGGCGTTGTTGACCAGGAGGTCGAGGCGGTCGTGGGGCCAGCCCTCGGCGAACCGGTGGATGGACGACAGGTCGGCGAGGTCGAGCAGGCGCAGTTCGGCGCGGGCGTGGGGGACTTCGGCGCGCAGGCGCTCGATCGCCTCCCGTCCGCGTTCGTGGTTGCGGCAGGCCAGAACGACGTGGGCGCCGCGGCGGGCGAGTTCGCGGGCGGTGACGTACCCGATGCCGCTGTTGGCGCCGGTGACGAGGGCGAGGCGGTCGGACTGGTCGGGGATGGAGTCGGGCGTCCATCGGTCGCCGGGCGAAGTTCGGGCGGGCGTGGCGGACGGGACGGGTGTGGCGGGCGGGGTGGGCGTACGGGCCATGGGGACCTCGATCCGTGGGTGCGGGGCCGGAGCCTGGGCGTGGGGTGGTGCGCGGGGTGGTGCGCGGGCGCATGACGGCACGACGGCGTGCGGCATGGCCTTATCGCAACTCTCGGTTGCAATATGCTGATGCTGTCGCATGCGCCGCCAATAAAGCAACTGGGAGTTGCATTGATGTCTGCCGAGTCCGCCCCGCAGCGGGGCCCCGCCGTCGGGCGCGGCGCCAGGATGCGTGCCGCCGTACTGGCGGCCACGATCGCCGAGCTCACGGAGACGGGCTATGCGGCGCTGACCGTCGACGCCGTCGCCCAGCGGGCCGGGGTGCACAAGACGACGATCTACCGGAACTGGAAGACCTCCGACCGGCTCGTCGCGGATGCGCTGACCCACCACTTCGCCACCGATATCCCGATCCCCGACACCGGGGCGGTCAAGGACGACCTACGTGCTCTGGCGCGGTCTCTGGTCGCGGCCATGACCACGCACGCGGGCCGGGCCCTGCTGGCCACCGCCCTCTCGGACGCCGTGCGCACGCCCGAGCTCGCCGAGATCAGGCACGCGCTGTTCGAGGACCGCTTCCGGCGTGCGGAACCCGTGGTCACCCGGGCCGTCGAACGCGGTGAACTGCCCGCGGGGACCGATCCCGGCGAACTCCTGAAAGCCATGGTCGCGCCGGTCTACTTCCGCCTGGTGTTCACGGGCGAACCGGTCGATGAGACCACCGCCGACCGGGCCGTGGACATCGCGCTGGCGGCCGCACAGGCCGGTGCGCTGTCGGCGCCCTGACGAGGCCGTCCGCCCCGCGCCTGTTTCCTGTTCCGGTGCGGCAGCCCTGCTCGGCCGTTCCCGGGGCCGGCCACGTCCGTCGGTGAGGCCGCCTGACCTGCAACGTTCAGGAGGACTCAGGGCAGTTGGGGGATCCGGGCGGGGACCCGAGGCCTCTGCTGCGGGGGAGCGGTGTTGATGGGTCGGGTGTTGGGGTGTGTGCGGCGGGGGTTGTGGGGTGGGTAACGTCGGGCCATGGGTTTCGGTGGCAACGGTGTTGGTGATGGCGTGGGGCGGCGGGGCCATGTGCTGCTGCTGGCGGGGGACGCCGCGGTGCGCCGCGGTGGGGTGTTGCTGGCTCCGGGTGTGAACGTGGCTGCCTTGGCGATGGTGCCGGCGGGTGTGTTGCTGGGGTGCGGGGTGCCGGCGGACATGGTGTGTTTGGACGGGGTGCGTGATCCGAACACGGTGCTGACGCGGTTGCGGGTGGCGGTGGGGGCGACGGGTCCCTTGTTCGTGTACGTGTCGGGGCGGCTGACAGCGGATCGTCGGGGCCGGCGGTTGTACGTGGCCTTGGCGGGGACGACGGCGGGCAGTGTGCGGTACACGTCGTTGCCGTGGGAGTGGCTGGTGGGGGAATTGCGTTCGCGGTCGACGGGTGTGGCCACGGTGGTGGTCGATCTGGTGGCCGACAGGGCGGCGTGGCCGCTGGTGGGGGAGTGGGGGACGCTGCCGGGACTGGCCGGGCTGCCGGATGTGGAGGCCTTCGGGGTGGTGCGCGGGCCGGCCACGCCGACGGGGGACGGCGTCGCCGGCGGAGTCAGCGGATACACGCGTCAGTGGATCGACCAGCTCGGGCGTGCTCCGGTGCGACCGTCCAATGTGGAACTGCATGTACTGGCGGCGGGGTCGGCGGGGCTGGCGCCGGGCACGCTGGTGGTGCCGTCGGCGCGGGAGCTCGAGATGCGTTCGGTGGCGGCACCCGGACACCCCCACCACGACCCGGCACCCGCACCCGCAGCCGCAGCCGCACCCGTGTCCGTGGCCGACCCCGGAGCGGAACCCGGGCCCGGCTCGGTGGTGGTGGGGGATCCGCGGGCGCGTCTTCATGCGCTGGCGGTTGGTGGCCGTCATGGGGAGGCGGATGCGTTGGCGAGGGTGTGGGAGCGGGGTGTGGTGCAGCGGTGGGGGCGGATTTCGGTTGAGGCGGTCCAGTGCGTGGAGATCCGCGCGGATCTTGCGCGGATGGCGGGTGACTTCGTGTCGGCGGCCCGTTTGTGGACGGGGGCGGGGCAGGCGCGACTGGAGTGGCAGGGGGTGGACGCGGCCGAGGTCCGTGACGCCGCAGCGGGGGCTCTGTACTGCTGGACGCAGGTCAAGGACCGGGCCGAGGCGCTGGCGGTGGGGCCGGAGCTGGTGGGTCTGCTGAGGGCGCTGCCGCTGCTGGACCCCGATCACCTGCGGCTGGCCGAGGCGCGGCTGGAGGCACTGCGGACCCCGGATCGCTCCCGCAGTCTGCAGCCCTGACCCCTGACCCTTGACCTCTGACCCGGCCGCAACCCCGGCGCGCCGCCCGGACACCCGTGTCTGAGCCTGCCGGTTTCGGCCTGTGCGGTCGCCGGGTCGGGCCGGGCCGGGGCGTCGCCGCCTCGTACGCGGTCCCGTCCCGCGCACCCGGTCCGGTTGCTGTGCTTGCTTCCTGAGTTCCGGTGTTCACCGGCCTCCGGTGGCGGGCGTGTCCTTGTACTGGTCGTTCATTCGGGTGAAGTCGGCGCGCAGCGCGTCGTCGTTGGCGACCTGGCCCTTGCCGGCCTGGACCATCGGGCCCTGCAATGCGCTGCACTTGCCCGCCAGGCCGTCCAGGTACGTCTTCCAGGACTGGTAGAGCTCGCTCTGCGCGGCAGCGCTGTCCACGCCGGAGACGGCCGCGCCCTTTTGGCCGGCCTCGAATGCGGTCTGGGCCTTCTTGATCCCTGATACCAGTTGCCCGACGTCGTTGCTGGCCTTGTTCCACACTGCCTGGTCGGACTTGAGATCTTCGCCCCCGGCATCCCCGCCGTCCCCGCCGCCGTCGGGTGCGGCGCTCGCGAGCCGCATCTGCGTTGCGGCCGCCGTCCCTTCCTTGAGTCCGGCCCACTCCGCGTCGAAGGACGTGCTGCTCACCCGAGCCCCCGTAAGAATCTGCGATTGCAATGTTCGAGGGCTCATCCTACGAGTCGGGCCGACAGTGCCACCCCATGCCCCACTGCCCGTGCGGTATGCCCCGGTTGACGCTGATCGCGCCACGACCGTGACCGGCGGGTGTGCGCGAAGTACGGTATGCAAAGACCGAGTTGTGCCGCAGTCCCTGGTGCGCCATCCGGTGCGCCGTGCCCCGGCAGCAGCCGCCGGCCGGGGAGTTCCCGAGCCCAGTGTTCAGGTGCGCCACCGCACCACCGCTTCCGCCGGACCCGGTCGCACCGAGGGACATCGGGCACCGCGGGATACGGGATACGGGATACGGGATACGGGGTGGGCTGTTCCGGTGGTCCCGTGGCGCGGGTTCGGGGCCCCTGCGCGAGGTGCGCGGCCACCTCCACCGTTACGGGGAGATCCTGAGGCCCCGTGCGGCGCGGCCGCCTCCCCTGTCGTTCGAGCCCGGCCCGCCGGGAAGCTACGGAGCCCGATGCCCCCGACCGTCGCCCCTGAAGCCACCGCTGCGGCCCTCGTACGCCGCCCCCAGCTGTGGCTGGTGCCCACGATCCTCACGGGCCTGCTGGCCCTGCTGCTGTCCCTCCTCTACATGGGCGGCATCGTCAACCCCAACGCGCAGTTGCGGGACCTCCCCATCGCCCTGGTCAACGAGGACACGGGCAAGCCGCCGCCGGGACAGCAGCAGAACCTGGGCGCGCAGATCACCGCCTCCATCACCGCCGACCCGGCGGGCGGCAAGGCGCAATGGCGCAAGCTGAGTCTCGCGCAGGCACGGGACCAGCTGGACTCCGGCCAGGTCTACGGCGCGCTGGTGGTTCCCGCCGGATTCACCGACGCCGTCACGGCGCTGTCCACGGCCGAGGCCACCCGCCTGCCGACGCTGACCGTGCTCACCAATCCCGGCAAGGGCAGCCTCGGATCCTCGCTGGCCGGCCAGATCACGACGCAGGCCGCCCACCGCGCGTCCCAGGCGGTCGGCGAACAGCTCACGGCGGCCGCCGGCGCCTCCGCCGCTCCCGCCACGAGGTTGCTGCTGGCCGATCCGGTGGACGTCGTCACGCAGGTCGGGCACCCGATCGGCAGCCGCAGCGGGCTGGGCCTGACGGCCTTCTACTACACCCTGCTGCTCGTGCTGGCCGGGTTCATGGGCGGCAACGTCATCAGCAACGGCGTGGACACCGCCCTCGGCTACGCCGACAACGAGATCGGCCCCTGGCACACGCGCCGCCCGACGGTGCCGATCGACCGGACGCAGACGCTGCTCCTGAAGATGCTGATGACGGCCGGCATCACGCTCGTCAGCACCACGCTGGTGATGGTGGCGTGCGTCGGCATCCTGGGTATGGACGCCTCCCACCTGCCGCTGCTGTGGGTGTACTCGTACTGCGCGGCGCTCGCCGTGGGGCTGGGCGTCCAGGCCATCAACGCCGCGTTCGGCGGCATCGGGCAGCTCGTGTCGATGTTCGTGTTCATCGTGCTGGGACTGCCCTCGTCGGGAGCGACGGTCCCGCTGCAGGCCGTACCCGACTTCTACCGTTTCCTCTCGCACTTCGAACCGATGCGCCAGCTCAGCGACGGCGTACGGGCGATCCTCTACTTCGACGCGCGCGGCGACGCCGGCCTCACCCGCTCCTGGATCATGATCGCGCTCGGTACGGTGCTGGCACTGCTCTTCGGCTTCGCGATGACCACCTACTACGACCGCAAGGGCCTCAAGCGGCTCACCCCGCAGCCGCCCCGGCCCCAGGCGACCGAGGCCTGACCGGCCGCCCGGGTCGCCGCAACGCCGGCCCGGGCCACGCGCGCTGCCTCGGCGTCCCGCCCCGAGGCGCGGTTGCGCTTCGACACGGACTGCAGGCGATCGGCGGCGGGCCGCGGTGCCGCTTGCTCATGGTCGACGACGATCCTGCCTTCGAGCTCAGCTTCTACTGTGGAGCGTGCAGGAACGGCTCACCGGCGCACTGGACGATCCGGACGACGGCGGCGTGGTCGATGCGTTCGGAGCGCTGCTGCCGGAGGGCGAGTACCTTCCCCTGCTCCTGAGCGTGGAACCCCGGCTGGTCGTTCCCGGCCGGGACGGCGACTGCTTCAGCGGCGAACAGGTCACGACGTGGCCGGAGCGGGCGACACTGCCCGGCTGCCCGCCCTGCGCGCACAGCCCCGCGACGCCCGGGCAACCGGCAGCCGAACCAGCGCCGCAGGTCACGCCGGCGGGGGCCGACCACCGCGAACACCGGGGCCCACCGGACCGCTGAGCCACATGGGTCATGCTGAGCAATGCCGAGGTGGGCAGGCCCGATGGCCGCGATGCCCCCTCGGTCGCCCTGGCGGCCCAGGCGCGGCCCACTGGTCGCCACGCTGTGGCAGGGCGCCGGCCGATCCACGAGGCGAACCCCCGTGGCGGCCTCCCGCGGGCGCCTTGTCCAGGGAAGGCAGGGCGACGATCATTCGGTCATGGGATCCGGCCCGGTGCCACAGCCGGAGGACCCCGGTCCGGAGGCCGGCGACAGGGCCCAGGTTCCGCGAGGGCAATGGGGCAGCGACCAGCCCACGGCTTGACGGCTCACCTGCATGAGGGGCAGCGGACTGTGCTGTCACGTGTCCGGGCGGAAGAACTCGGCCACCGCCCAGTCGTACTTGCGGCGGCGGGACGGCGCCAACGGGATCCCCTGGGCGGCGAACGCCGTGACGACCGCCCTCCGTACGGTCTCGAACTCGGCGTCGAGGTGGCCGCCGCCGTCCCGGCCCCAGGCGACGACCCGGTCGGCCCGGTCGATGACGCCCACGTACTCGATCTCCACCTGGTCGAAGGGCCGGTGGCCGCCGCCGAGGAACTCCGAATGGTCGGCGAAGACCTCGTAGACGCTGCGCGAGCCGGCCAGGTAGACGTTGGTCTTCACCCGGTTGCGGTCGAAGTACGGGGTGACGCGGAGGCGGTCCGGATCGGCTTCCGGGGCGAGGGCGGCCACCACGCGCCGGAAGACGGCGGGGGTGGCGGGCTCCACGACCTCGAAGCGCCGGTACACCGGGTCCGCCGGTGTCCCGATCTCGTACTTGTACTTGAGCAGCCGGGGCCCGGCGACCGGGTCGGAGGTCATCTCGAAGAGGCCGGAGTCACCCACGTCGTACACCCGGTGGAAGTGGACGTCCGGCACCGGAGTGCCGGACGCCAGGTGCACGCCGTCACCGAGCCGCAGCCGCCGGGCCGCAGCGCGGGGGTCGGTCGGCGCGTCGAGTTTGATCTCGCGTTCGACGATGTCGAGGTCGTCCGCGGCGCGCTCCTCGATGTCCGCCTCGACGAACGCGTGCCGCTCGCCCTCCAGGAACCACCGCGACCAGTCGGCGCGGTTCAAGGGCCGACCGCCCGGCTCGGGGCAGCGGTGGGTGCGGGAGAACACCCGGTCCGCGGCGAGGGTCACGGCGGTGAAGGGCACCGTGTCGCCGGCGGTGGCGTCCCCGGGGTTGCCGGAGGCGGCCGTACCGGCGAAGGCCGCCACCGCGCCGAGGGCTTCGACCTCCACGTCCGGCCCGGCCGCGGCACGGGCGGCGCGCCGCAGGGCTGCGACGCAGGCGGCGTAGGACGCGGCCGGCGGGCCGGACGGCAGGACGCCGCGCCCGGCGAGAGCGGCCGGAGCGTCGGGGGCCACGAGGAACAACAGCTCCGCCGGCCCGATGCCGGAGAGCTCGACGTGCAGCTCCACGCCGAGACCGGTGAGCGGCCGCAGCCCCTCCCACCTCCCGGACCGGGCACCGAACACCACCGTCGTGGTCATGGCCATGTCCGCACTCGCTTCCTGCGCCGCCAGAGGTTCACGGGACGGTGATCCGGCCGGAGTGCGGCCCGGTGAGCCGTCGTACCGCGTCCCGCAGGCGGTCGGTGAGAGCCTGCGGGGGCAGCCTGCCGTCGAGGGTCTCGACCGGGACCGGTGCGTCCCGCGCCTCCCACAGGAACCGGCCCGAGGACCTGAACTGCGCGATGCGGGCGTCGAGTCGCACCTGCCGGTCGTCCGCCCGGGGAAGCATCGGCGCGCCGCAGTCGGGGCAGGAGGCCCGCTCTCCGGCTGCGGCGCTCACGTCGCAGTCCGGACAGGCGAGCCGCCGGCCGGCCCGGGCCCGGATCACCGGGTCGGGGGCGTCGATCACGATCGCCCCGCCCAGGCGTCCCCCGGCCGCATCCAGTACCCCCCGCAGGTCCGCCAGTTGGGCCGGGGACTTCGGGTAGCCCTCCACCAGGACGACGGGGGCCGGCGCGGTCCTGCGCACGAAGTCCGCGAAGGAGTGGCGGACGACGGGGTCCGGCAGGACCTCGCGCCGCCGGAGCCGCTCGCGGTACGGCACGGCGATACGGTCCCCCTCGGACACGAGCAGGGCCAGATGGCCTCGGACCTTGAAGTGCGCTGTACCCGTAGCGGGGGGTTCGGCCAGCAGGCCGCGTACCGCGGTGGTCTTCCCCGAGGCGGGCGGACCGAGCAGGACGATCGCGAGGGGGCGGGCGGCGGGCGCACTCGTCGCAGGACCGCTCATCCCAGGATCGCTCATCGCAGGGCGGCTCACCGCGGGAGTGTTCGCCCCGGGGCCGTTCACCGCAGGCTTTCCCAGTGTGCACGCGCACGGGCAGCCGGGACGGCCGCCGCGGGGCCGAGCCGGCCGGTCGCCACATGGTGCTCCACCGCCCGCACCGTGGCGTGCAGACTCACCAGCGGGTCGGCGAGGATCCGGTCGCTCAGGTAGTACAGCTGGTTGGTGTCGGCGGCGACGGAGGCAGCCTCGGGATACTCCTCGGACAGGAGCTCCACCAGGTGTTCCGGCCCGCCGTCCACCAGCGCGACCGTGATCGGATCGGTGTACAGGAATTCCAGGGCCCGCGGCCAGTCCGGGGCGTCGGGCAGGGTCGGATACCGGCGGGGGTGATGGCCCTCCAGGATCTTCACGCCACCCGAAGCCTCCAGGACGCAGGCGAGGCCGTCGAGATGGACGACGGAGGGCCCGTTGTAGACCCGCGCCGGCACCTGCTTCCCGGACGCGGCCCGGAACCGTTCGCCGAAGACCTCCGCCCGGGAGGCGTCCGGCAGCGTCACGGGCAGTGCGGCCAGTCTGCGTGCCGTCATCCGTCCGTCGAGGATGAGGTTCTTGTAGTAGACGAGTACGGTCCGTCCGTCCGGCAGCGTCATCGTCTGCTGGTAGTCCTCGACGGGCGACAGGTCGGCCCCGAGGAGCAGGGCGAGGTCCCCGATGGTGGTGTCGCCGTCCAGCAGGACGGAACGGATGTAGCAGCCGACGCCGGTGTACTCCGCGCTGCCAGGACTTCCAGGATGTCCGCCACCGGACGCAGGCCGATCCGCGCGGCGTGGAACCAGTCCACGCTGATCCGCAGCGTGAAGGCGGCGGCGGCCCGCGCGGCCGGCCGTCCGCGCCAGGCCGCGACGAGGCCCTCGATGCCGTGGCGTGCGTCTTCCCTGCTGGTGGCGAAGGAACCGCTGGTGATCAGCTCCACTTCCCGGAGCTGCGGGGAGTCGACGCGTGCGATGAACTCCTGGCAGAAGGCGGGCTCTTGCATCGGCTCGCCGCCACCGGACAGTACGGCCTTCCACAGGCCCATGCCGTTGACGAACTCCATGGTGCGGTCCACGTCTTCGGCGATGCGATGGCGCGGGATGCTGTCCGAGGACCGCGGGGAGGCGAAGTTGCAGTGCGCGCAGCCCACCGCGCAGTCGTCGGTGGGCCATACGTAGCAGGTCGAGGCGGTCGACGGTCCCGGGTCGGCGTACCCGGGGAGCGAGTCCAGCAGTTCCGCGCGCGCTGCGAGCGCTTCACGGGCGGCGCCCGGTAACGGCGTCCGGTCCCTGCTGTACTGCCATACGACGGACTTGGGCATGGCTCTCCCTCGGAGGTTCGCCGCCGCCGTGGCGGGCGAGGCAGGCGGTGATGAGGATGGGCGCGACCTCCAGCACCCGGCCGCCGCGGGCGACGTAGTTCGCCCGGGGGCCATAGCCGCCGTACGGGTCGTTGCCCCGTTCGACGTCGAGCACCGTGCAGCCGGTGAGCACCGTGGAGTTCGCGTACAGCGCCGCGGGCACGTCCTCGCCGAAGAAGGAGGCGTACATGGCCCGCGACGTGTACTCGTCGCGTGCGAAGAACCCGTCGAGTTCGGCGGGGCCGCCGTAGCGCAGGATGTAGAAGACCGGCGCGAAGAACTCGACGAGCCGGTCGTGGTGGGACAGCGGGCGGACGACGACGGTCGGTTGGACGGTCGCGGTCCCCGGATCGACAGCCCCGCCGACGACCACGTCGTGTGCGACCTCCTCCAGCCGGCGGGCGAGGTCGCGAAGCGGAGCCCGGTTGAGGACGGGCCCGACCCGGACCAGAGGGTCGCGGTAGCTGCCGGTCGGCAGTGCGGCGAGGGTCGCGAGGAGCCGGGCCAGGAACTCCTCGGCCCGGCTGGTGTGCACGAGGTAGGCGTCCGGTCCGGCGCAGTCCTGCCCGCCGTTGAACAGCCGCGCGGTGACGATGCGATCGAAGGAGACGTCGAGGTCGGCACGCGGCCCGACGACGATCGGGTTCGGCCCGCTGCCCTCGAACAGGAAGAGCGCTCTCGGGCACTCCCGCCGGACCGACTCGGCGTTCTCGTAGCGCCCG
The DNA here is from genome assembly GCF_004795115.1 of Streptomyces sp. A0592. Lineage (NCBI taxonomy): Bacteria > Bacillati > Actinomycetota > Actinomycetes > Kitasatosporales > Streptomycetaceae > Streptomyces > Streptomyces sp. A0592. Next base: position 79,185 of record NZ_SSBM01000027.1, on the reverse strand, counting down.
GTGAAGATCACCGTCGTGGCATCGCGGACCCGGTCCCGGAGGAACGCACGACGGGTGGTGTGGACGAGTTCCAGCCGGGGGAAGTACCGGCGCAGGCCGCTCACCGCGAGGACCTGCGCATGCCATTCGGCCGTGGCGGCCGGCCCCCGCGCGGTGAGCGAATCCGCTGCCAGTGACGGAACGGCCGCGAACAGCACCAGGGAGTACAGCGGCAGGTTCACCGGGAGGAACACCGCGGTCGTCCCCGCCCGGGCGGTGCGCAGTCCCGGTACTTCGCGGTGGAGGTTGCGCAGCGTGTCGATGGAGCGGCCGATCTCGTCGGTCGCCGCCTCGAAGCTTTCGTACCGGGTGAGGACGTCCAGCAGTTCGGCGCGGTGCGCGTCGAGGTGTTCTGCCGCGGCGGCAGCCGCGGCGAGGTCGGCCGCCAGCCGAAGTAGCCGTGGGCCGTCGCCCGTGCCGGTGCCACGAACAGTGGTCACCACAGCCTCCAGGTCCCCAGGCCCGGTGTTCACGAAGTGGCGTACACGCTAGGGACTGCCCGTGGACCGGTCAACACCGCCTCCGCCCCGGCCCGCAGCGCGAGCGCCGGGGCGGCGCGCCAGCGGAGGCTCAGCCGGCTGGGGCCCGCCGGCCGGGCTCCTGGGTGGGGTGTGGAGCGCCGTCCGAGGCCGGTGGTTCGGCTCGCAGCAGGCAGAGGCGGGGCCCGAGGGTCCCGGCCGTATGCCTGCCGGACGGTGTGTCAGGCCCTGGCGAGTCGGTCCACCAGGAGCTTCACCCTCCGATCGGTGTCCTCCGGGGGCAGCCGTCCCGCCCGGGTCAGGGTGGCCAGCCCGTGCAGGGCGGCCCAGAACACCTCGGTGAACAGTCCCGGGTGGACGTCGTCTCCGGCGACGTCGCCGAGGCTTTCCAGCAGGGCGGCGAACGCGTCCTTCAGTGGCTGCGGAGTGTCCTCGTGCGCGAACGCCAGACCGCCGTCGAGCTGGAACATGGCGTCGTAGACAGCCGGGTTGCGTTCGGCGAACTCCAGGTAGGTGCGGGCGAGGGCGGTGACCCGGGTGCGGGGGCAGTCCGCGGCGGAGGCCGCGGCCCGTACGGCGGAGGCCATCTCGGTGGCGCCCTCGAGGGCGACGGCGCCGATGATCTCGCGCTTGCCGCGGAAGTGGCTGTAGAGGACGGGCTGGCTGTATTCGATGCGCTCGGCGAGCCGGCGGGTGGTGACCGCGTCCCAGCCCTGCTGTTCGGCGAGTTCGCGGGCCGTCGCCACGATGAGGCGCTCGCGGTCCGCCCTTTCGCGCTGCTTGCGTTCCTGTACCGACATGATCCGATCCTAGCATTGCTAGACAACGGAGCGGCGGTAGGGCTAGCGTTGCCTGAACAGCTAGCGGTGCTAGATATCTGGAGGGGTCGTCATGCTCAACGCGCTCGAGGTCTTCACCGTCGTGGTCGTCGGCGTGATGGTGGGGGTGGAGTTCTCCGTCGCCTTCGTCATCAACCGCATCCTCGACGCCCTTCCCGAGGACAGCGGCCAACTCGGCCGCTCCCACGGGGGCCGGATGCTCGGCGCCGTGATGCCGGTCTGGTACATCGGCTCACTCGCCCTCGTCGCGATCTGGGCCGTCGCCGGACGGCACCGCCCCGGCGCCGTCCTCGTGGTCATCGCAGGCGCGCTGCTGATCCTCAGCGTGATCATGTCGCTCCTGCTGCTCGTCCCGATCAACAACCGGGGCAAGACCTGGACCCCCGAGAACCGGCCTGCCGACTGGAAAGAGCAGATGAACCGCTGGGAGCGCTACCACTACGCCCGCGTCGCCGTCATCATCGCCGCCTTCGCCCTCCTGGCCGCCGCCCTCACCTGATACGACCGCTCCGCCACGCCATGGGTTCGCCCTGTGCATGGCTCTGGATAAGAGCTCCGGCTCCCACGACGCTGGGCGGACGTTTGCGCAACTCCGCAGGCTCCCGATCACGTCGTTACCCACCTGACCGGCCGGCCTGGCGCTCGTGCGGATTGTTCAAACGGGCCGGCAGGCCGGAGAGACCGGCTCAGGGAGTCGATTCCGCCGACCTGACTACGCTGCTGCAGGGCGAAGACATCATCGACCGGCTGGCTCGGGCACACGTGTCCTGGGGACTGGGTTCGGCGGACCGCTGGGGTCTGGATCAGAAGACCGGGCTCATCACGTGTACGTTCCCGGACAAGACCGCGACGGCGCCCGCGCAGATCCTGGCCGGCTTCACCCCCTCGTCGGGCTCGTGGCTGTGGGCCTGGGCGAACGAGAGCATCCTCCCGGAGATGAGCCGCGATGCCCGCAGCGTTCGGGACTGGGCAGAAGCCCATGGCCGCCACGCTCTGACCCAGGCAAAAGCGGACGCTGACGAACAGGTAGCGGCATCCCTCGCGGCTCTGGCCGTCCGGATCACCAGGGCGGCCGGCTTCTATCGGGGCTCGGGAGGCGGCTCCGTCGTGATCATCACCTTGGGGCCGGTCACCTTGACCGCTGCGGATGGAAGCACGTCCACCTTCAACGTCAATATCGACTGGCGGATCCGATGACCGGTGCCTGCCTGGCCTTCGGCAGGGCGGGCAGGCGCCGATCCAGGTGTTTCGGTGGGCAGACTTCGCCTACGAAGTCGGCTGTTCCGAGTAGCGGGTCGGTTTCGTGGTGCCCGCGCTGCCGTCGGCGGCGGGGATCGTGGCCGGCCGGGGACCAGTGCGGGGGCAGGGGGCCGGCTGTGGCGGGGGTGCACAGGCGGTTTGCCGGGGTCCGCCAGTGGTATGGCGGTTCGCTCGCGGGATGGCGGGCGGCAGCGGGTCGGCAGACAGGCGGGCGGTGAAGCGGGGCCAGACGATGAGGACGATGGGGTAGATGGCGTAGCCGATGCGGGTGGCCGGGGACAGTGCTATCGCCAGGAGCAGCCCCAGGGCCAGCCTGTCGGCGGCGGCGACGGTGGTCCGCGGCGGGCGGACCAGCAGCGACGCCCCCACCCCCACCGCGCTCAACGCGATCAGCGCCGTGGTCACCGCCTTGCCGTGCGGAAGCAGCAGAACGATCAGGTGCCCGAGCAGGGGACTCTGAGCGGAAGACGCCGTGGGGCCGAGTCCCAGCGGGTAGAGGACGACGTTCTGGTAGAAGGCGCTGGTGTCGACCAGCGCCGCGGGCGTGATGGCCAGCACGGCCAGCCCGATGGCCGCTGCCGCGCACCTGAACGCGGCACGCCTGCCACCCCGTACCGCCAATACGGCAACGATCACCGGGATGGCCGGACAGGCGGTCCACTTCAGAACGGCGGCCGCCCCCACGGCCAGGCCCGCGCGCCCGGCTTGACCCCGCTGGGTGAAGGCCAGGGCAAGGCAGAGCAGTCCGATGACCGGCGGGTCCACGCCGCCGATGCTCAGGGGCAGTGCGACGACCGGACAGGCGATCAGCCAGAAGGCGCCCGTCAGCCCGGCGGTGGCGCCGCGCGCGGTGCCACTCGGCCCCGTGGTGAGGCCACCACCCCTGGTCAGCACCTGCACGGCTCCCGCTACGGCCGCGAGGAATCCGACGAGGAACCACACGCGGGCGCTGGCGAACGGGGTGTCACCGAACAACAGGTGCGGTATCCCGAAGAGTGCCATGCCGGGAAGGTAGGGATTGAAGTCACGTACGGCGTGCGGCGCGGGGTTGTACGGAGTTCCGGTGGAGAACAGCAGCTCGGCGGCCCGTTCCACGACGCCGACTTCCATCTGCGCCCTGCCGATCACCGACAGGTACAGCAGCGGTACGGCAGCCGCACCGGTGACGGCGACCACGGCGGGAGTTCGGGCCCACGGCGTGGACGACCGCGCCGCGACCAGCGCCGCACAGGCGTATCCCGCCGCGCCGACCAGCCCCCACACCTTCTGAGAGGTGTGGTCGGGCGACGCCAACCCCACCACGAGTGCCGACACCGCGCACGCCAGAAGTACCAGCCGGTCCCACCGTCGTCCGCCGGCGAAGGGCTTGGCTGCGGAACGAGACCGCGGCTCCTGTTTTCGAGCTGCTTGCGACATCAGGCATCAACCTTTGAAGAAGAGGTGAGGGCATGAGGGCATGAGGGCATGACGAAGTGAGAGTGGGGTGCGGTGAGAGGGGAAGCGGGAGAGGGCCGTCTGTACCGGAGCGCTCTACGGAGGGGTTTGCATCACGGCCTTGAGAGGCGTGGGGCCCTGTCCGGCGAAAGCGACAGCGAGGGTCACGGTTGAGAGCGGGTTCCGGCGGCCCGGTCCGTGATGGCGGTGCGAGTCCCCGGTGTGGAGGCCGTGCACCGTACGTACGGCTCTTGCTCTGGAGCGGGCTGCGGCGAGCGCCATCGCGCCGGTCCCCAGGGCGCGCGGGCTGTTTCATGAGACGGCGATGGCCGTGGCGGCACCACTGTCGGCCGGGGATCGGGACGTCATCGCCGCGGTGCCGTACCCCGTGCCGGACGGGCACACGCCGCGCGGTCTCAACGGCGCGGTGGCGGGTGCCGGGGCAGCCGCGATCGCGGGGAAGTTGCCCGGCGCCCCTCCCCGCCTCACGTGCGACTTCGTACCGCCCGCCGGTTCGCCGGTTCGCCGGTTCGCAGGGAGGCTGGGGACGGCGTGGACAGGCACTCTCACGTCACATGGCGACAGTCACGCGACAGTGCACACGGGCCGGTGCTCACGAGGCAGTTCTTACGGGGCAGTGCCTCGTGAGCGCGGGGCGGCGCTCACACAGTGGTGCTCGCGCCGCGCGGGGTGCCGCCCGTACGGCTCTTCAGCACGCGGTACGCGGCGAAGACCAGTACCGCGACGATGGCGCAGGTGAGGGCCGTCGCCATGAGCTGGAGGGGCCAGTAGTGGGAGAGGGGGTGGAAGTCGCGGTAGTAGCCGACGACGTCGAGCTTGTCGTACGTGGCGCGGCAGTCAGGGAAGACGTCGCCGCCGCAGTAGGGGTCCGACAGTCGGGCGCCTGTGGAGGTGAGGACGCCCTCGTCGACCATGATCCCCGTGCCCGACGGAGCGCCCTGCACCCGGTTGTGCACCTGGGGCACGCTGGGCCACAGGTGGGGCAGTGCTGTGTGGACGATGGCGAACACGCCGGTCGTGGCGACGACGGAGGTGCCGAGAGCGGGAAGGGAGCGGCACCAGAGCAGGCCGACCAGGACTCCGACGACGAGGCCCAGGAGGGCCAGGGCGACCGTGAGCGGCCCGCCCGAGTAGAAGGTCGGAAAGTCGGACCAGGACTTCGCGGTGTCTATGCGGCCCTTCCCGGCCGACCAGGCGAGGTGGTGCAGCGCGACGACCAGCCCGGTGCCTGCGACGACGAGGGTGGCCGGGAGGGCGAGTTTGACGGTGAGCCAGCGCACCGGGGAAACCGACTGGGCCCAGGTGAGCCGAGCGGTGCCCGTCTCCAGTTCCTTGCTGGTCAGTGTGGCCCCGGCCCAGGCGGCCACGAGGAAGGGGAGGGCGACGACGGCGAACGTGGTGGCGGAGTAGACGTCCTTGTAGCGGATGATCGCGGGCTGGTCGTACGTGCACTGCGACGCCCCGGCGCACGCGTTGTACTGCTCCCACGCCGCCGCGGAGGCGTCGGTGAGCGGGCCGCCCAGCCACAGCAGCGCGGCCGAGAGCAGGACCACGAGGCCGACCCAGACGCACAGTGCCGGCCGGTGCAGGCGCAGCAGCCACCAGCTCAGACGGGGCGCGGGGGACGGATGCCGGGTGGCCGCGGGAGCGGTGGGGGCAACGGCGGTCATGCGGGCTCCTCCTGGGGCATGGCGGAGGCGGAAGTCGCTTCCTGGGACGTGAGTGAGGCGGAAGCGGAATCAGATGCGGAAGCGGCGCCGAGAGTGAGCGGGGGCGCATCCGGGTTGCGCAGGTGGGCGAGGACCAGCGTCTCCAGGGACAGGTCGTTCGTCTGCCAGCCGGCGGGCAGCGGGCCTGCGGGACGGACGAGGGCGGTGGCCTGGCGACCGGTGATACGGGCTTCCACCGTGGTGTGCGGGGCCAGGTCGAAGTCGGCGCCCGTGGAAGCCTTGCCTGCGGGCCCGGTGATCAGGGAGTGCACGGCGAGCAAGTCGTCGATGTCACCCGCCAGGCGCACCCGGCCGTCGCCGATCAGCAGCAAGTGGTCGCAGGAATCCTCCAGTTCGGCGATGACGTGCGAGGACATCACGATGGTGGTGCCGTACCGCGCGGCCGTGGCCATGAGCGTGCCCATCAGCTCGTGCCGGGCCAGCGGGTCGAGGTCGGCCACCGGCTCGTCCAGCAGCAGCAGTTCCGGCCGCTTGGCGAGAGCGAGGGCGAGCGCCACGCGGGTGCGCTGGCCGCCGGACAGCGAGCGGACGCGAGCCCCGAGGTCCAGGCCGCCGCCCGCCGCGACCCGCTCCGCGGTGCCCGCGTCCCACCGGCCGGGGTTGAGATCGGCGCCCATGTGGAGGGTCTCGGCGACGGTGAGCTGCGGGTACAGCGGCTTGTCCTGGGAGACGAAGCCGATCCGGGGCCGCACGTGGGCCGGGTGGCCGCCGAGCACCGTGATCGAACCCTCGCCGGGGGCGATCAGCCCTGCCGCCAGGGCGAGCAGCGTCGACTTGCCCGCGCCGTTGGGCCCCACGAGCGCACTGATACGTCCGGCCGGCAGCTGAAACGTACAGTCACGCAGGGCCCACCCGCCGCGCCGCCGGAACGCCTTCCCCAGCCCGGTTGCCTCTATGGCACTGCTCGTCATCGGTGATCCTGTTCCTTCTCGGTGGTATCGAAGTGCTCGTCCAGCACGACAGCGAAGAGTGCCGCCACGTCATCCCGCTCCAGGCCGGCCGCCCGAGCACGCGACGCCCACTCGGAGAGCTCGCCGCGTAGCGGAGAGTCACTCGGTGTGGCACCGAGCGACCTGCGCACGAAGGTGCCGAGGCCTCGCCGGGCCTCGACCAGGCCCTCGCGTTCCAGTTCCCGGTAGGCCTTGAGCACCGTGTTCGGATTGACCGCCGTGGCCTCCACGACCTCTCGGGCAGCCGGAAGCTTGTCGCCCGGCTCCAGCAGGCCCAGGCGCAGGGCCTGCTTGGTCTGCTGGACGATCTGTACGTAGGTGGCAACCCCGCTGCGCCGGTCGATCCGGTATTCGATCATCCCGGCAAACACCCTTTCACTATTTGAGTAGTGAATAGTGGATCGAGGGGGGCGCGGATGTCAAGGAGGGCGCCGGCCGGAGGCGCGGTACCGGCATCCGGCATTCGGCGGCTGCGGCTGCGGCTGCGGGTGCCGATGCCGCATGACCTGGACGACCTGGCGGTGGAGGTCGCACTGAACGGCTACGGCAGCGGGCGCAACGTGCTGAAGAAGCAGGACGTGCCGGTGAACTTGCTGTGGTCGGACAGCGCGGCGACCGTGACCCCTCTCTCACGATCCATGTCGATCGCCTCATCGACTGCGGTGTTGCGGAAAGTCCGGCCGCGGTCCGCGCCCGCCCTGCTGCCGCATCCCTTTCCGTCGCGTCCACAGCAGGCAAGGGTCCTGCGCGGTCCTCGGCCCCGGACGCCTACCCGGCCGAGCCGGCCGCCGAGCTTCGGGCTGCTGGGCCCGCGCAGGGAGCCGTAGTCGAGCGGACCTGAGGGAGGCGGAACCGCATGGAGCCCGAAATCCGTGCGCGGCGGCGCTCCCACCGCCTCCAGCGCGACAACCCGGCTGAACAGGGAGTTCTGGTGGCCAGTTGCGGGTGCCACTAGCCCGGACGAGAATCCGAAGGGAGGGCGCAGTGTGCGCCGTCAGCGGAGCCGGTGAGGCGTTCGCCGCCCCATCGGGCGGCGAAAAGAGCAGCTTATGAAGACCACCGATCCGGCCCCGGCAGACGTCGGCGGCGTCACACCCTGCTTCGGTCGTGCCGACCGTACGCATGAGGACCACCCGGCGCCGGGCGACGCACCCTTCGGGCGGCCGGCCACGCGACGGGGCCGGTGGCTACGCCGGTGCACGTGCGGCGTGTTCGCCGGGCTCATGCTGGCCGTCGTCACGCCTGCCGGCGCGGCAGACAGTGTCCCGTACACCTGTGGAGTTACGCCCGAAGGCTTCGAGCGTTGTGATCGGGTGTACACGAGCCCCGGTGAGACGGTGACCGTCCAGGTGAGCAACACGGGGACGGTGTCGCAGGGCGATTTCCAGGCTGTCAACCGGGGCAACAAGGACGTTCTGGGGACGGTGCAGGACGTGACGCCTTCGTCCGGTGCGGCCGTCCTCTGGCGCAACGACACCGACCAGCTGGTCATCGTGGACATGCTGGCCAGGTCCGGCGAGAGCGGGCGGATCCACGGCATGCTGTCCGCCGCTCCCTGAACACGGTCACGCTTGGTGCAGGCGCGGAACATGTGTACCGCGGTGCTGTCGCACCGTCAGCTGCGAGGCCGCGCCCCCTCTCTGCCGGGCGGCCTTGGCCAGATCGGTGGTGCAGTGCAGGGTGGCTGTGTCAGTGACAACTGACTCCAGAAGTAGGTCAGTTCTGACTCCGTTCAAGGGTCTCAGGGGCAAGATCTGAATGTGAGAAGTGACTCCACCTCGGACAGGTGAGCGGGTGATATTTCGGCCGTTCTGGATCGTGGTCGACCTCTCGGACCGGTGGATCAAGCCGGTCCGAGCTGTGGCGGTAGGGCTCGCGATGCCCCGCCTTGGCGAGCGTGAAAGCATGCGGCCATGCCCCTCCCACACCCCAATGGCCACTACGCGATCACCGCGATGTACTCCGTAGCCGATGACGCCTGGTACTTGGAACTGGAGCTCGCCGCCGAGCAACTCCACCTTGTGACCGCAGTCGTCCCCGACGAGGATCCTGCACGAGAACCGACGGTCTGTTTCGACCCTCGCGGGCGTCACTTGGAAGTCCCCTACGACGTCATGCGCTGGTTCATGGACCAGGTCGAGGAACAGATCCGTTCGTCTCGTGCCTGGATGCAACTACGGCCCGAGCTTGTCGAGGCTATTTACCGACTGCGCCAGGAATACATGGGCTTCATCGACGATGAAGACTTCCCTCAGGTCGTGGCTGGCATACGTGCCGCACTTCCGGAAGCGGATCTCGTCGCCGTTCTCGCGGCCGCCTTCGGGCTGAATCCAGACGGCACCACCGTGGACCATCCACAAGCGCCTGCAGCTGACAAAGAAGACAGGACTTAGCCCCGTGACCTGGATAGACGTCAGCTCGTGACGGCTGCGGCCGCTTCGGCGCGGGCTCGTGTGACGGCCAGGCGGTAGGAGTCGGTGCCGGTCTCGATGATGTTGCCGCCGAAGGTGAGGCGGTCCACGATGGCAGCGCAGAGCCGGGGATCGGTGAAGGTTTTCGTCCAGCCTCCGAAGGATTCGTTGGAGGCTATCGCCACAGAGCTCTTTTCCTCGTGCTCGGTCAGAACCTGGAAGAGGAGTTCGGCGCCTCGCCGGTCCAGTTCCATGTAGCCGAGCTCGTCAATGCAGAGAAGGTCGACGCGGCCGTAGCGGGCGATGGTCTTGGCGAGGAGTTTCTCGTCGGCGGCTTCGACGAGTTCGTTGACGAGTTTGGTCGCGAGGACGTACTTGACCCGGTAGCCGTGCATCGCGGCCTCGGTGCCGAGCGCGATCAGCAGGTGTGACTTCCCGGTCCCCGAGTCGCCGGTCAGGCAGAGCGGCATGCTCTTCTTGACCCAGTCACAGGAGGACAGGGTGTGGATGGCCGCAGGGTCGATGGCCGGGTTGGCGTCGAAATCGAAGGCCCGGAGGGACTTGTCGCGCGGGAAGCCGGCCGCCTTGATGCGCCGCTCGGAGCGGCGCCGGGCCCTGTCGTGTCATTCCGACATCAGCAGCTCGGCCAGAAAGCCGCGGTAGGTCATCTGGTCCTGTTCGGCGGCCGCGGCCAGTTCCGGGTACTGGGCTCGGATCGTGGGCAGCCGCAGCATTCGGCATGCCTGGTCCACTGCCGCGTCCGCGGCTTCCTCGGTCAGTCCCCGGTTGCGCTTTGCGCTCATGATTCCCCCTGTTGGGCGGATGGTCCGCGTGCCGGCGGCGCAGCCGTAGCAGTTCGTCGTAGGCAACCACCGACGGCAGCGGCCTGGGGTCGGGCGGCAGCGCGGCCAGCCGGCGCGCGGTCAGCGAGGTCACCGTCGCCCCGCCCTCCGCCGGGCGCGTGATCCGTTCCTGGTGCGGGGCTGGCACGCGGGCATCGGTGTCGGCTGCTTTGCGGGCCTCCAGGGCGACGGCGTCCGCGGTCAGTGCGCCGGCCTTCAGAGCGGTCGCGATCCCGGCGACCACGTCCTCGTGGGTCATGTGCCGGTGCAGGAGCAGTACCGAGATCAGGGCCCGGGTGCCCTCGGGGTCGCCGTGGGCCTTGCGTGCGGCCTGCCACCAGGCGTCGTGGACCGGGGTGAACTTGCCGGCCGAACGGGCCTGCTCGAGCGCGTGGCGCCGGGAAAGGCGCCAGGCTTGCGGACCAGGGCCTCGAGATAGTGGTCCAGGTCCAACTGTGATCCGCCCTTGGCGATCAGCCGCTCGTGGCGGGCCACTTCCTTGGGGCCGTCGTAGACGACGAGCTCTGAGGCGTAGGACGATCCGTACCATCTGGTCGATCAGCCGCACCGGCACCGAATAGCGGTTGGTGCGGGCCGAGACTTGCCCGTAGCGGTCAACCCGCACCGAGGAGACGAACCCCGTCTCGAAGACCTTGTCAGGCAGCGGCACCAACAGCGGGCGCTCGGCCTGGAAGTACTCCCCAATGGTCTTGGGGCGGAGCCGGATGCGGCGGTCGTTGTTCTGCCGGTCCCACTGCTCGACCAGCAGATTCAGTTCCGCGAGGGTGTCCACCTGCGGGACGGGGACCAGGTGGTTTCTGCGGAACCAGCCGATCTGTCCCTCAACCCCGCCCTTCTCACGGGCGCCCTCAATGCCTGGGTGGCAGTAGAAACTGGTGATCGAAGAGTGCGAGCGGAACGCCGTCCACCGCTCGGATTCCACCCGGCGCCGGGTCAGGCCCAGCACCTGGGCCACCACCGCCCGCAACAGGAAGCACTTCGTCAGGGTGCCGGCCAGGTTGATCCACACGTCCCCGAAATCGACCTCCGCCTCATCGCCCGGGCGGTGGGTCGGCGGGATGAACGAGGCCGGCGGTCCGCGGCTCTCCTCGACCCGGATCTCCCGGCGCCGGTCGAAGACGTAGTCACGGACCATCGCGTACGACACTTCCTCAGCGCCGTACTCGTCGAGCAACCGGTGGAAGATCCGCGTGAGTGTGTGCCGCTGCTTGCGCGGAGCGTCCAGATCAGCCCGCAGCATCCCGTCGATGGCCAGCTTGTACGGATCAAGACGTGAACCCCGCGGCGGCATCCGCTTCCGGGCGGTGGGCCACGCCGACTCCAGCGCGAGAGCCACTGTGTGCCGACCCACCGAGTACTTCAGCGCCAGAGCGCGACTGGACAGACCCAACTCCCGCGCATCACGACGGATCGCGGCATACAACTCGACCTTGGAGCCGGGCACTGAAGTCCCCTCACGCTCGCTAGCACCCCGATGCTCCCACGACCAGACCTCCATTGGAGCAAATCCCATCAACGCGAACTCCACCCACGCGAGGTGGAGTCCGATATCGCTCTCCGACTGGAGTCACTTGTCGCCTATAGAGCCAGGATGGCGACCGACCCGGGCATGGTGCCCACGTTCGGCCACTGCGCATGTGTGCGAGTCCCACGACGACGGCTCGCCCATGCCGTCGGGCAGACTGGGGAGCCACCACCCGAGGAGGACACATAGATTCCGATGAACCGACGTACCAGTTCCGGCGCGACGCCCTTCGGCACGAAGGCCCCCCGAACCCGCCTGACGTGACAGGGGTGAACGGTTTGGCCCAAGCCGCTGGCATTGCGAGCTCCTGGATCCGCAGGGGCGTTACAGATCGTGTTCAGGTACTCAGTCGCCAGCGCCTGGTTCTTGAGATCTCACGGTTCGATGTCCGCGTGCTCGACGAGCCGCGCGGGCCGAGCACCTATCAGGTGCGGACGCTGGACCAGCAGCATGCCTTGATCTGGCTCGGCCACGCCGCCCACCTGCGCGACGCATTGGTCGTCGCCGACGAGCAGTTGTTGTCCCGAAGTACGTCCGTTGTGGTGGAGATTCGCAGAGGCCGTTCCCTCGTCGGCCTTCTGACGTCGGCGGACCTGGGCCGGGTGTGGCGCGGACTCGGCGGTCGCACGCGCGGCGGGCCGGGGCCGCGCTGACATTCGACGAGTTGGCGGTGCGGACCGGCCTGTCGCCGACCTTCGCTCGGCGGCTCCCGCACCCGGCCCCGGTGGCGGCCTGTTCAGCCGGGTCGCCTGCGAGGGCCCCTGCACCTGCTCCGTGTGGTCGACCGCGAGGGGTGAGGGGGACCAGCTCGGTGCGCCCGCCTTGGTCCTCATCGCCGAAGTGCTGTGGAGCACCTGCTACCTGCACGCCGCCGTTGAACAGTTGCGCGTCCTGCCCGCCGGCCGGCGCGAGCACGACGGCCTGGACGAGGACGTCCCGCGGCTCGGCCCGCTGGGGCATGCCGACGCCGACTTGGTTGTGCTCGGCCGCTGAAGCGGTCCGCGGAACCAGCCTGTTGGCTGCGTCGCCGCGACCCTGTGACCCGTTCGAGGCCGAGGGACGGCGACGCGGACGAGTAGGGTCGGGGCAGGCCCATCGAATGCGGCACGGGGGCAGAATCGCTCGGCCCCGCCCCCGCTCCGAATCCAGTCAGGGCGTCCCACCTGCCCGCTCCCGGAACGGGTCGCCGCTCCCACCGGATCGGGATCCCGCCTCCCTTTTACTCCCTGCGACGGCCGCCACACAGGCATGAAGATCGGAACACCATGAGTCGCGAACCAGACCCCGCCATCCTCTACCCGGACGTGGCCGCCCACGGCAGCCTCGCCGCAGCACTCCAAGCCGCAGCTGCCGACCAAGGTATGTCCCTCTCCATGGCCGCGACCCCGTCCGATCCGCTGCGTCATGCCGCGTTCACCAGTGTCGTCCCGCATCGCCACTCGGCCTACGTCACAGCGTGGCATCACGAGCGGAAGTGGACCATCTGGGGCTCGTCCAACGACAGGCTCATGGTCTGCGGCAACACCACTGACATACGTGCACTTCCCCGAGTGATCCGCGGCTGGGCGGAGGGGGCGAGCCTCGACGAGATCAGGCAGGCCGCGACCTTCGACCCGCTGACCGGGCGTTTCGAGGTCCCCGACAACAACCCCGCCGGCGTCATCGCCTCAGAGTGGCAGTGGCTGCTGAAGGACGCCGATGACGCCGACTGCTCGCAGTACAAGGCGCTCATCGAGTCAGCCCATGTCGAACCGAAGCTCCGCGGGCTCTACCCCTTCACGAGCCACTGGGCACTGAGCTTCTCCAACACGCCTGACGTCCCTTTCTCCCCGCCCTTCGTCTCGATCCACGCACCCCGGGGAACCGGCGAGTACACCATCAGAGAGTGGTGGAACGGCCCCGACCTGCATCACGTCACCACGGCCGCCGAAGCGGTCGCCATCGCCGTCGGCCGGATCCCCGCCGACCTGCTCCAGACGTCATATGTGAATCCTGCACAAGACTCCTGAGAGCCATACCGGCGACCCGGCCGAGTTCATCCGCCGCGGCCTGCACCTGCAGGCGGAGTCCGGCCTGCTGTCCGGCATGGACCCGGCCTCCGACGACCCGGGCACCGAGTTGACGGTCTCCGTCCTCGCCGCCTTGCTGGTGCGCCAGCCCGACACGATCAGCGAGAAGCCAGGCCCCGCCCCGCCCTGCCTCGCCGCGCTCGACCCGGTCCAGGCGGCGAAGGAGGGGGCGAGGTGTTCGGCGAAGGCGCCGCAGTCAAGGTCCTCGCCCAGCAGTACCAGGCGGGCCCGAAGACGATCCGCGGCGTCCTGGACGCGGCTGGCGCCCGCGAGCTGTCCGCCGAGCGGCTCGACATCCTTCGGGACCTGCCGCCGAGCATCAATCGGCGCCGGATACGAAGATCACTCTCGACCCTGCCTGGCCTCTGACCAGTACCGATACCCGGTCCGAGGGCCTTCGGCCGATACAAGCGGGGCTCGGGGCCGAGGCGGCGGCCGGTGCCGGCGGGTGGAGGCGGGGTCGCTTGCGGGTGGGGGGTGTGGGTGGGGTGGGTGTGCATACTGCTGGGTATGAGGTTTTCGCCCGTGGCCCGCATCCAGTTGATGATCACGTTTGTCCTGGTGATGTGCGGGGTGGCGGGCGGGGGCTGTTTCGGGTGGCTGTTGGGCGGACGGGTTCTGGGGGTCTTGGCTGCGGTGGCAGCGGGGCTGGGTGCGGGGATCGGGTCCTTCCTGTCGCGCCGGCATGTGGCCGCTTTCCTCCGCCCCGACCCCACCCTCGTTCCCGGCACCGGGGCCGGCCCCCGCGCCAGTACTGTGCCCGTTCCTGCTGCCGGTCCCAGTCCTGTGCCCTGTCCTGGTTCCGGTCCCAGTCCTGTGCCCGGTCCTGGTTCCGGTCCCGCCGACGGTCCCGGTCCTGACCTTGGTTCGGTTGCGGGTTCTGGAGATGTGGTGCCGGGTGGGTATGCGGAGGGGGTCGCGGACGCGGTGCTGGTGAGTGTGGCGACGTATCAAGCGGCGGCTTTCCCGCTGACGACCTTCGGGGTCAGTGAAGAGGAGCGTGCTGCGCGGCGAAGTGTCGCCTACCGGGTCTGTGCGCATGAGGGGCTGCCGCAGGCCGTGCGGGTGTCGGCGGCTGCCGCGTTGGAGGCGGTCGACGAGGGCGCGGATCCCGGGCGTGCGCATGCCGCGATGCGGGCGTTGTCACTGGCCGTGTATGACCAGCGGGCAGCTCGCTGAACCCTGGTGCTGCCTTGTGGCGCGTGAGGGCGTTTAGGGTGGCGTGATCAGGGCGGCCCGTCTCGGGCGCGGCGGTATCAGGCGTGGGGTGGGGGTGGCGTCGGTGCAGGATTTGCGGCCCGATGATCCGTCGGAGATCGGTGGTTACCGGCTGCTGGGGCGGTTGGGTGAGGGCGGGATGGGCGAGGTGTTCCTGGCCCGCACCGTCTCGGGGCGGCCGTTGGCGTTGAAGACCGTGCACCGGGATCTGAGTCAGACGGCGGATTTCGCCGAGCGTTTCGATCGGGAGATACGTACGAGCGACCGGGTGAGGGGCGCGTGGACGGTCTCGGTGGTCGATTTCAGTCCGCCGGGGGCTGCGCCGCAGTGGCTGGCGACGGAGTATGTGGCGGCGCCGTCGTTGGCCGACTGGGTTCACCGGCAGGGGCCGCTGCCCGTGCCCGCCTTGTACTGTCTGGCCCGGGAGCTGGCGGCTGCGTTGGTCACGGTGCAGGCGGCCGGGGTCGTCCATCGTGACATCAAGCCGGCCAACGTGCTGCTGGGCCGCGAGCGGCCTTTCCTGATCGATTTCGGGATCGCCCGCG
Organism: Streptomyces sp. A0592; assembly: GCF_004795115.1. NCBI lineage: Bacteria > Bacillati > Actinomycetota > Actinomycetes > Kitasatosporales > Streptomycetaceae > Streptomyces > Streptomyces sp. A0592. The sequence continues at coordinate 63,802 of NZ_SSBM01000027.1, read as the reverse complement.
GGGTGCGCGATGCCCGTTACACGCAGACCGGTGCGGTCATCGGCACTCCCGGCTATCTGGCTCCGGAACAGGCCACTGGTGCTGAGGTGCTGGCTGGGGCGGATGTGTTCTCTCTGGCCGCGGTCCTCGTCCACGCGGCGACCGGGCGTGGCCCGTTCCTTGCTGCGGGTGAGGAGTTGCAGCTGCCGGCTTTGCTGTACCGGATCGTGCATGACGAGCCTGGTCTGGAGGGTGTCCCGCAGGATCTGGCCGTACTGGTGGGGGAGTGCCTGGCCAAGGATCCGGCACTGCGGCCCACTGCCGTGGAACTCCACGGGCGTCTGACCGCCATCGCGGACGGGCGGGGGCTGGGGGACTGGGAGACGGTGGTCCCGGCTGCCCTGGCCGAGGACGTCGCCCGCCGGGAGAGCGAGCTGGCCCGCCTCCTCACCCCACCACCCCCGCCGGTGCCGGTGCCGCCTGTACCGGCGGGCCCGCCCGCTGTGCCGTCGTCTCCTACGGCTCCTGCCCCTGCTGTGTCCGCTGCCGGACGGGCGTCCGGCCGGGGCCGGCTGTACGCCGCGGCCGGCGCGGTCGCCGTCCTGGGGGTCCTGGCTGCGTTCCCTCTCCGGCTCCTCATGGACGGCGACCGCGACGGTGACCGTGACGGCGGCGGCAAGGACGTCCCGACCCCGGCCGCCTCTGGATCTGCTTCCGCATCCGCATCCGCGTCAGGGGCGGTTGTGCTGCCCGCCTCGTGGGTGGGGACCTGGTCCGGCACGGGGCCGGGGACGCCGGACGCGGACGGGATCACCCGGGCGAGGACGGGCCCGTTCTCGGTCACGGTCACCCTGAGCGCCGCGGCGGTCGGCGAGCTGGTGGGCCGGCAGGTCAGTGATGTCAAGGAGCTGCTCACCGGGCGGAACCTGGGCTGCACGGAGGCGCTGGAGTTGCGGCAGATCCGTCAGGACTCCGCTGTTTTCGCGGCGGTGACCAGCCACCCGACCGATCGCACGGCCACCTTCGAGTGTCCCCGGGGCAACCTCTACGTCCTGACCCTGACGCAGCCCGACCGTGTGACCCTGGAGTCGGAGGGGGCTCAGTCCGTGGGCGCTCCGGACACCCTCACCCGCCGCAGCTGACCCACCCCCGCCCGTCGGACGCGGCCGTGTTGGTGGCCGCCGTCAACGCTGTCGCGCCTCGGCCGCCGTCACGGTGACTTCTCCGGCGTGCGCCGGGGGGATTCGGATCGTGGTGCCTCGCGCAGGGAGGCATAGGCCAAGGCCACCCGCTGCCCTGCCTGCCAACGGTTGTTTCCAGCTCGGACCGATGATTTTTCCTTGGTCAACAACCATGGTCGACTATGTGTGCGGTTCGGTGGCGGGCGTGCGAACCCCCGAATGTGAGCGGGCCCGTCCCGTCCTCGGCGAGCGCCAGGGAGGTGCAGCCAGCCGCAGGCGGTCATTGCCTCGACCGGCAGCCGCGCGTCGGTACCGGGCAGCGGGGTGTGGTCGGCCGCGCGCGCGAGGAGCGGCGCGGCTGTGCTCCCACTGCCCCAGGACGCGCAGCAGCCGGTCCACAGCTGTTCCATCGTCGCCGGTGATGCCGCCGGTGCGCTGCTGTTGCCGGAGGCGGGCGGTGGGCGGCGGCCTGCTCGGCGCGCCGGGCTCTCGCCCCGCAGGGGACCTTGGCTGGTGACGTCGACCGAGGTGCTGGAGGCGAGGGCCTTGCGTTCCTGGAGGTCGGCGAGGAAATCCAGTTCGAGCTGGTCGCGCTGCTGGTGGGCGCGGAGGAGGTCTTCGAGTTCGATACGTTCGTCCCGCGGGGCGAGGGGCCGCAGCGTCGCCCCCGCGCCCGCGGATCGTCCGGCAGCCTTCGCGGCGCGGCCGCGGCCGTCATGGCCGGCCCAGGCGGCCACAGGCGCCAGGCATGCTCATGGAGGACGTGGCCGCGTCGCGGTGCGTCTATGTCAGCAGGACGGCCGGACGCGCAGCAGCTCGGTGCGGAGCGCGGGTGTGCCGTCGACCGGTGCCGGGTCCTCGGCTGTCGGCTCGATGCCTCCGGCGGCGACGTTGTCGAGTGTCTGCAGGCCGTCGGCGCCGACGGTGCCGAAGACGGTGTAGTTCGGTCGCAGCGCGGAGTCGCCGTAGACGACGAAGAACTGTGAACCGTTCGTGTCCGGACCTGCGTTGGCCATTGCGAGCACGCCGCGTGCGTAGAGGCGGCGGGTGCCGGTCGGGTCGGTGGGTGCGGGCGGCAGGTCCACCGGGAGCTCGTCCTTGTACTTGTACCCGGGTCCGCCCTCGCCGGTACCGGTCGGGTCGCCGCACTGCAGGACCTTCAGCGTCGGATACGCCGTCAGACGGTGGCACACCGTGCGGTTGTAGAACCCGTGCCGTGCCAGGTGCAGGAAACTCTGGACGGTGCACGGCGCCTTGGCCCGGTCCAAACTCAGCGGGAGTGGCCCCTGGCTGGTCGGAACAGCCACATCAACCGTGCCACGACTGGGGGTGCGCCGCGGGTCGGGCGGCAGCGGAACACGGCGCGCCGGCGGCTCGTCCGGGGTCTGCGTGTACTGGCAAGGGCCGTGTGTGGTGCGCGGCGGAGCACCATCGGAAGCGGTGGCGACACTCCCCCCGGACACGACTAACGCCACGGCCGCGGATGCGCTGATCAGTGCTCGTTTCATCTGAACGCCCTCCCGGTGATCTCCAGGTCTTGGAGCGGTCGCAGTCTAGGGTCTGGGGTGGTCCGCGGTAGTGGGAGTTTCGGCCGAACAGCGTGGCCGTAGCATCCGCTGCGTGGACGCCGACCACCACGTCTGCTGCCTCCGCCAACTGCAGGCGTCCGCCGCGCTCTTCGCGCGAGTGCTCATCGTCTTTTCCAGGGCGGGCTGCTGGAGACGGGGGAGGGCGAGCCGTTGCCGCGCGCGGCCCGTACCTCGCTCGATGCGACGGGCGCGTCGTGGCCACGCCAGGGACGCGGCCTCGCACCCTCCCCGTACGCGGGTGCCGCTCGTGTGCACCCGCTTCGGTCACCTGCCGGCTCTGCGAGTTCGACGCGGCGCGGAGGTGGGCGGCCTCGCTACGGAGTAGGGGCAGGGTCGCGGGCGGGGTATCCGTTCAGCGTCCCAGGAGGACCTGGTGCCCGGTGGCCTCCAGCTCCAGCCCGCCCGGGGTGGAGCGGGCCGCCGTGAAGTTGACGTTCTGGGGCATGGGGACCCGCCAGGTGTACTTGCTGTCGCCGAGCCCGGGAACGCGCAGCTCGAACTCGTCGGCCGCGACCGCTACGGTGGCCACCGTGTCCAGCGGTCGGCCGTTCCAGGTCCCGGTGATGCGCAGGCCGGCCTCCTGGGCATCGTCGGTGCCGCCGGTGTCCGGTGCGACGGTGAGGGCGCCGCCCTCGCCGAGCAGCCGGGACACCACGCCGGACAGGTCCTCGTAGCCGATGGTGAGGCGGCCGGTCACCAGGTTGGCACCGGCGCTGCGCGCGGTGAGCGAGGACACGGTCAGGCCCCGCAGGTCCAGGTCGAGCGTGCGCACGTTGAGGTGGTCGCCCTGGGCATTGACCGTGGTGTTGACCGAGAAGTTTCCCGCCCGCAGGGTCACGTGGTCGAGGCGGAGGTCCGCGGCCTGTGTGAGGAAGGGGAAGCCGTGAATCGAGACCTCGGCCGAGCCGTTGGTCGATCCCGCCCCGTAGCCGTACCTCTCCTGCGCGAGTGTGACGGCCTCCTTCTCGGCGTAGTGCACCGCGATCCGGTCCACGGCGACGAACAGCCCGGCGATGATGACGACCACGACCACCAGCACTTTGACCCAGCGCCGTCTCATTGCGTGTCCCCCGTGCCGTGGTGCTCGCCCCCTGCATGCACCGGATCGTCCGATCCTAAGGGCGTCGCCGAACGTGCCCGCAGGTGGGGCCAACTGCTGGGAACCTGTACTTCTACCCGGTCGGGTCGGGTAGCCCGGGCACATCCTGACCCGATGGACCCGTGGGGTGATGCCCCCCCGCCGGACGAGCAACGAAGCGCGGCGGCCCGGCCGCCCTGCGCGAGTTCTGCACCGGGCGGGGCTTCATCATCGGTAGCGGGGGGACGACGCCGGTGGCACCTCCAGCGCGGATCTCGATCACGGCAGCTCGGTCGGCCAAGGTCTCGCCCGACGCCTCCGCATCCCCCGCCCGAACTCTGACCGGGCCGGTCGCCGGGGTCGTATGTCAGTGCGCGGTGACTGAATACGCGGCGAGTGCGCGGTTGCCGCGCGGCTTGGCGATGGCCCGGAGAACGTCGGTCTGGCTCAGGACGAGCTGTCGCACCGGCTCGGGCAGCACGGCCAGATGGTCATCCCTCTCGACCAGGTCGAGGCAAGCCGTGATGTCCCAGTCGCCGTCCTGAAGTTCCCGGGTGTCGACCGGCTTGCTGCCGTCGGCCGTCCAGTCGGCGTCGGGCAGGAGCCGCAGCAGGCACTCACGGGAGAAGGGTGTGCGGACGTTGCCTTGGCCATGTGAGCCCGCGGCCTCGGTCTGCCCCTGGATCAGCACGGCGAGCAGGTGCGCCAACTGGTCGTCGGAGGTGGGCGTCAGGTCCCACTCGGTGAACCGCAGTCGTCGTGCCCACGGCCGGACCCGGGCCAGCGTGTCCTGCAGTTGTCCGAGCGATGCGAAGTACCAGGAGCAGTGCGCGAGCACCACATGGTCGAAGGTGTTTTCGGGGAAGTCGACCGACGGGTCGAGGACGTCGGTGCCGAAGCGGAAATCGAGGCGTGGCCCGAGTGGGCCCGCCATGAGCCGGGCTGCCGATTCACCGATCGTGACCGGCGCCCCATAGGAGGGTTCGGCCACGTCAACGGCCACCACGCGCCCCTTGGGTCCAACCGCCTCTGCAAGGACGGCGGTCATGTCGCCCTGGCCGCAGCCCAGCTCGAGGACGGTTGAGCCGGGAGCGATGTGCCAGCTCTCCACGAGCGCGGCGCGGTGGCGAGTCTGGGACAGCTGGATGTCCGGGCTGTGATCGGCGGCGGCCATGCCGGCCGCGAGCGAGGGGGCTTTGGCGCGGAGATCGGAGTGATTCACAAAATCCTTGGTGATACTCGACGGGTCAGTGCGGGCCGAGGGTATGAGACGCACGACTACCGGCGCCTCCGAATTCCTGGACGTCACCGGCACGACGGCAGTCCACCCCCATGACCCGGCCGCGCCCTCGCCGAGTGTGACCAGGCGACCGTCTCCCTGGACTTCTTCGCATCGACCTTCGCGCCCGCGGGGATCGGACGGAACCAGCAGGCACTCCACCACGACCAGCTGGGAGACCGGTGAGGCAGGCGCGCGCACCCGTTGGGCAGGCGGAGGAGGCCGACGTGCGGGTTCCCTGACGGCGGCCACGCGGCATGCACGAATGTTAGGACGCCCTGGCAGGTCCAGCCCCCCCCTTGGCCGAGCCTAGAGTCGCGGTATGCGCATTGTCTCCCTGTTCCCGGCGGCAACGGACATCGTGGCGCACCTCGGGCTCGCCTCCGAGTCGGATCGGACAGACCCACGAATGTGACGGGCCGCACGTCCGCGGACGGCCTCAGCAGCCGGGAGATCTCCGAGGCGGTCGGCGGGCCCGCCCCCTCGGGCTCCCCGCTCCCCCGGGCGGTGCGGGTGATGGACACCGATCCGCGGACCGTATCGCCCGGAGCATGGTGAGCGTCGACTCGAGGTCCAGCCTTGCCCACCAGCACGCGGCCGGTGCCCGAGAGAAGAAGCCAGGCGTCCCGAAGAGAGACGACGCTCCGGGACCACCGCTCTGACGAAGGGCTCGGACGGTCGTGGGGCGTCCTGACCAGCGCACTCCATCTCGCAGTTGAAGGCGGATGCCGCCCGCTCGCGTGCCTGGTCACGCCGGGCCAGTGGGGCGACGCACCGCAGATGATCGAGGTCCTCGAATGTGTCAGCGTTCCCCGCCCGCAGGGCGTACGGCCCGTACCCGGCCGGACCATTGGCCGGCGACAAGGCCTACAGCTCACGCCGCAACTGCCGCTACCTGGGAAGACGCCGGATCAAGCACAACATCCCCGTGCCGAAGGAGCAGCGGGCCACCGCAAACGCCGCAGCGAAGTCGAGCGGAGGACGCCAGGAGGGCCTACGGCACGGCACCGTACTGTCGGCGCGGTCCGGCTGTGGCTCCGTGCCTGACCGTCACCTCTGAAAGACCTGCCAGGTTGTCCCGGAAGCCTCGTCACGGGTCGCGAGGTGGCCCAGCGGCAGGGCAGGCAGGCTGGCCAACGACGGGTCGAGCTCCAGCAGGTGAGCTGCGTGAAGCAGCCGCGGACGTCCGAACCAGCGTGGTTCGGCACCCGAGAACGCCTGCCAGTCTCCGTCGTCATCGAGGTGCACACGCATGACCGGCTGCCCACCGAACACACGCTTGGACACGAACACGTGATCATCAGGGCAGAGACCCTGCACCGGGCCACAGCCTTCGTGCGTGTCGCCGTCCATCGTCCCAGCGGGTCGGTTGCTGGGCACCTGGACCGGCTGGCCGTCAGCGGCCCGTGCGCCGAGCAGGGTGTACGTCCGGACCCGCCGCCCGCCGCCCGGGGCGCCGGCGGCCGGGGGAGCCGTACTGGACCGAGGCGGCCGGCCATCGCGGCCGCCGTCGCCCCACAACTGCCCGACCACGTTCAGGCCGTCGCCTTTGCCCCCCGAGACCGGTCGGCTGGACCTGCGCCCGGACTCCCCGGCCTACGCCACCCAGCTGAGGTGATCACCGCGCGCATCGTGGCCGAGGCGGACAGCACGGTCGGCGCGGACGCGGTGCGCACCGTGCGGGTCCTGCCCTTCGGCGGGGTGCCCCCCACCCCGGGCACCGCCCCGCAGGCTCCGGTCCTGGCCGTGGCGGCGTCGGACGCCGGGGCCGGTGCAGGCGCCGGTGAAGACGCGACCACTGAGTCCGGCCGTCCCGGCACCGGGCGGGTCCGTCAGAGGGCGCCCCCGTAGCCGGACTCCGCCGCTGCCGCGGCGCGCTGGGCGCGGAAGTTGGCGCGGTAGGCGTCGTGGACGGCGGCGTCCTCGTACTTCAGGTAGGTCTCGTCGTTGGCGGTGAGGGCGAGGCCGGTGAAGGTGTGGCTGCCGGTCCAGGTGATCTTCTGGTCCTTGACGCCCTTGTAGGCGCCCTCCACGAGCAGGTACTTGGTGTGGCTCGCGGTGCCGGCTGCGCCCGTGGCCGGGTCGGTGTGGTCGTCGTTGTTGAGGCGGTGCAGGGTGATCCGGCCCAGGGCGGTGGAGCGGGTCAGCCAGTACGCCGTCTCCCGGTGCTCTCCGACGGCCTCGTAGTCGGACAGCTTGCCGTAGACCACGTCCACGTAGCAGCCCGCATCGGCGAGCTTCCACAGCTCGCGGGCGACCGCGGGGCGGGAGATGTGGCCGTTGGCGATGCGGATGACCGTACGGCCGTCGGCGGTGCCGTGGCCGGGGGTGTTGCCGTGGCACACGGGGGTGCTGGGGGAGACCGGAGTGGCGATGGTCGTCAGGATGTTGACGACCACGTCCTCGGGGTTGCGGGGGAAGAAGTACGCCTTCGCGGGCCCGGCCTGGACATCCATGTCAAGATCGGCGGCGCGCAGCGGGTCGTTCGGCCCGGTCTGCGCGGCGGCGGTGAGCCGGTCGAAGTAGGTGACGTAGCCGGTGTGCAGGGCGCTGTTGCCGACCACGGTCATGGCGTCGTTCCACAGCTCGTCGGTGTCGGCGGAGGTCAGGTTCCCCGAGGACTGCACGACGACGTCGTCGAGCGGGACTCCGGTGGTGGGGGAGCCGCTGCCGGTGGTGCGGGAGAAGAGGAAGAACTTGTTGTGGTTGACGCCTCCGCTGCCCTTCGCCAGGCAGGCCTGGTCGGCGGCGCACTTCTTGAACCACGAGCTGCCGAACTGCTGCCCGGCGCCGGGCGCCTTGGCGAAGGCCGTCTCCAGCTTGCTCTGCACGGTCTTGCCGGAGGTGCCCATCCAGGGGGCGTTCACGGAGTCGTCGTCCACGAGCACCTGCACGTTGACGCCGCGCTGGTGGGCCGCCGCGAGCTGGTCCGCGAGCCAGCCGGAGCCGAAGACGTAGAGGGATATCCGGATGGTCGAGCCGGGGGTGGCGCCGTTGACGAGGCGGCCGAGGTGGCTGAGGATGGCGCGCTGCTTGACCCCGCCGGGGTCCTTGGGGTCATTGAAAACCGGGCCGGTGCTGACGTAGGTGGTCGGCTCGGCCGAGGCGGACGGTGCCGCCAGGGCCACCATGGCCGCCACGAGGAGGGTGGACAGGATCCTGTTCTTGATCACCGCGAAACGATAGCTCGCCCATCACCCTGCCCAGGACCACCCCTGACCTGCGTCGATCCCCTGCCGTCCGCCATCTCGCCCGGCTCAGGCGGTAGGTCGACCGATGAGGCGGCGGCGACGGTCCAAGGCGGTGGTGGTGATCGCGCGGTGTGGGCCCTCGCGACCCCTGCTGGTGCTCCACAAGGCGCGGCCTGGGCATCCTGGCGACCCTGTGTTGCCGCAATGCCGCAATGCCGCAATGCCGCAATGCCGCAATGCCGCAATGCCGCAATGCCGCAATGCCGCATTGCCGCCATGCCGCATTGCAGCAGCCCGAGGCCTTGTCGTCCCCACCCCCTTGTTATGCTCCGCTCAATTTTCCGCAAGGGGCGTCGGGCACGTGAGTGCGCCCTGCGCTCATCCGAGGGTGGGGACCCCCAATGAAACGATCACGTGTGTTCGGCGCCGCCGGGCTCACTCTGATCCTGGCTGCCACTGCACTGGGATCCGTCGCAGGCGCGGCCCCTGTGCCGGGAGGCGAAGCGGTGATCGCCGCAGCACCGAGCGTGAAGGCGCCCAAGCGGCAGCTCGCCGCTGCCGGCACCGGACTTCAGATGCAACCGGAAGTCAACGGGGCCCCCTACTGGCGAAGCCTGAAAGACGGCAAGGAGACCGGCAGCGACTACTGCCACGGCAGCAACTACGCCTGGACCCTGCGGCTGGGCGACATGGAAGCGTGCACACCCCGAGCCGGGTCGGGTCTCGGGGACAGTCTGAGCATCCGCGACTTCGCCACAGGAACGGCCGAAGCCCTGCCGGCCCAGCCCAACCGAACCTGGCTCCCCGCAGTCTCGGCCACCCAGGCGCTGACGACCGAAAAGCGGGCGGACGGCACGCTCGCCCTGCACCTGCTGGGCCGCAGCAACGAACCGCGCAAGGACGTTCTCGTATCGACGTCCGAGCAGATCGACGGCCAGGTCTCCGTGAAGCAGACGGATGCGCAGGGCGCGCTGCTCCGCTATCAAGGCCCCGGCGGCGTGCGTCTCGGCCTGGTCGACTACGCCTCGGCGACGATGCGCGCCCTGCCGCTGCCGGCCCAAGCCAATGACCTGGGAGACGTCCCCGCCGGCCTGGGCCGGCAGTGGACGGCAGTGTTCGCCGGGAAGGACAAGATCAGTCTGGTGCCCCGGACGGGCACCGCCGCACCCAGGACGATCACCGCAGTCGGTACCCACGGCTACCTGCACCAGACCGGTGACTGGGTGCTCAATGGCCGCGGCGGCCTCTCCGCGGCGGAGCTGGTGGCGTACCCACTCGCCGGCGGAACGGCGCGCACCGTCCTGCCCGCACTCGCGGCCGACCCCGTGGCCGGTACCGACGGCAACCTGTACGCCATCGGCGGGCCGGACCGCTATCACTGGGGCATCCACCGCATCTCGCTGAACGCCCACGGCATTCCGGTGGCGGAGGAGCTGGAGCCCCTCCCGTCCCAACCCGTCCAGCGCTACGGGCCCACACTGACGCACGGCGAGCTGACGGTCCGTCAGATCGACGACTTCGAGCACAGCACCCACGCCTACCGGGCCTCGGTCTCGGGCCCCATGACGGTCTCCGCCGCACCCGCGTGGAGCTGCAGCATCATGCACGACCTGATCTGTTCCCACCCCTCATATGACGTGGGGTGGGCAACCGGAGACGGGCGGCTCGTCTCGGCCACCCCGGGCATCCAGAGCAACTGCCTCGACACGGCATGCAACAGCGACTTCCTCGTTCAGGAGGCGCGCCCCGGCGGAGTCCGCCGCACGTTTCCCCTCAGCACGCCCGCCACCGGACCGCTCAGGATGGCGGAGGTCAAAGCAGCCTCCGGCCGCTACGCCGTGATCTGGGCGATCGCGACCGTGAACCGTCAAGCCCGCGGGTTCGTCGTCGACATCGACGCCGGGAAGGTTCTCGACGTCAACGTGGACGCGACGGGAGTGTTCTCCCTCTGGGGCTCCCTCCTGTGGCGGCCCGACGGTGACACCGGAGTCGTCGCCGCCACGGACGTGCGCACGAACCAGGTCGTCAAACGGGTGGACCTCCGGACAGGCTGCCGTGCAGGCGAACTCCAGGTGGCCGGTGACTGGTTCTACACGTGGTGCTCGCGCAACGCCTCCACCTACACCTACTCGGCCTTCCACACGCCCACGGGCAAGGCGTTCCCGCTGCCCTTCGCCGACACGGAACGCAGCGAGGCGCAGCTCGGGGACGGATACGTCGTGAATCGGACGCGCGACGGTCTGTACGTGTACAATCTGCGCTCCGGCGCGGTCGTGCGCGAACACGCCGCCTACCTGTCCACCTATTGGAAGCAGTGGACCGTCGACCGGTTCGGCGGAGGCGTCGCCTACATCGACGACAAGGATGCCCAGGACGAGATCCACCTCGTCGGAGTCACCGGCAAGACCTCACCGCTGACGGTCATCGACCAGTCGATCCCCGCAACCGTCACGGCCAAGAGCACCACCAGCGGCAATACGCGCTGGTGGCTGTCCAAGCCGGCCGCCTCCTGGAAGCTGACGGTACGCAACACGACCTCCGGGATCACCTCAGTGATACGCAGCGGGGGAGAGGCCCGCGGGCTGATCGACGTCGCCTGGGACGGTACGGACCAGAGCGGCAAGCGCCTCTACGGCGGCGTGCACGAGTGGACCCTCACGGTCCAGTCGGCCGACGGCGGGGCAGCCCTGAAGTCGACCGGGACCCTGACGTTCGCGAACGCCGGGAGCGCCGCACGGCCTGCCCCGCAACGTCCTTGACCCAGACCCCGTTCCTCCGTACGTCGACGGGAGTTGGCGATCGTTGATGCGGGCGGGGCCCAACGAGCTCGTGCATGGTCCCGCCGACCACGAGTCCATGGTGGCCGGCGCCCGAGGAACGCCCTACCGGAGTGGGGATCCTCGGCCCCGTACGGCGGGGGGTGTCTCGTGCACCCTCACGCCGTCGTCCGGCTCACCGGCGCCCGGTGCCGCGACTTCGTCCTGAACGTGGCTGGCCCGGGTGTGATGACCGCCGGGGCCGGGCGGAGGCCGAACGCGTCCGGTACGCGGCCGTCCCCTTCCCCGGCTGACCCGTCACCACCCCGACCCGCGGCTGGGCGCGGGTCAGTATCGGTCGACCCCCGTCATGATGCGGACCGCCTCCCGCACGCTGATCGCCCCCGGCCCGCGGCCGACCCGGGTCAGGCCCCTGCCCCCCGCCGGCGATGACGGGGCCGGGGTGGTCGGCTGCTCCGGCACCTGGAGGACGACCACCCGTTGGCCCCGGGCCGCCTGTGAGGCGATCCGCTCGGCCTCCCGCTGGGTCGCGGCGAACAGGACCAGGCCGTCCAGCTGCTCACGCTGCGCGGGGATCCGACCGGCCACCGGGCAGATCACCCCGTACAGCTCACCGTGGACCGTGACCGGGAGGCCCATGGCGAAGGCGGGTTCCGGGTCCCGGCCGGTCTTGACCGGTTGTCCGGTCTCCTCATGCACGTACGCGCCGACCACCCCCGCCAACGCCGCTTGACGCTGCAGCAGGGCCTCGATGTAGGACATGTGGGCGGCCTGGTCCTGCTCCTCCCGCCGCAGGGCCGCCGTCCGACGCACGGCGGCCCGCTCCAGGTTCTGGGTCGCCGCCAGCTGCTGGGCCTCCAGGTCGAAATACGGGCGCGTGATCCACCGCAGCACCGACGGCCCCACCCGAAGCCGGTACGGGCGAACGGTGTTCAAGCAGACGGCGGCCACGAACCGGTCCAGCGGGACCTCGGCGTCCTCCCACCCACCGTGGCCGCAGCACGGGAGCGCCCCCGGTACCTGTCCGCACCGTGGCCGCTCGGCGCACCACCCCGCCACGAAACGGGCCGCGCCGGCCACGACCTGGAGCGGCCCGCCGTCCTCGGCCCGGGCCAGCCGCACCGCCGGAGTGCTGTCCAGCCAGGGGACCTTCCGCCGGTCACTGAACCAGCAGACTTCGACCCCGGCGGCCGCGTACCGGGCGGTGCGCATCTCGATGTCCGCTGCGGACTTCGGCGCCAGCTGCGCTTCGAGCGCCACGCGCCGCCCGTCCGGCATCGTCGCCAGGGCGTCCGCCGTCCAGGCCCCGTCGTCCGCCCGGGCCTCCAGTTCGACCACCGCGCCGGCGTCCCGGGCGTACCAGGCCAGGTCCAGCTTCAAGAGGTGGTGCGCCATGCTCTCCTCGGCGGCCGCGCACTGCGGCGCACGGTCGGCGTGCCGCAGGTGCCATAAGTCCCGGCCGCCGTGGGTGACGTGGACCAGGTGGAGGCGCCACCCGCATTCACGGCACGTGACCGGGGCCGACTTGTGGTGCAGCGCGGTGCGGTCCTGACCGCACCCGAGGTCCGGCAACGTGGCATCGATGCGCCCCCACTCGGCGTGAGTGCCGACGAACACCATGGACTTCCCCCTTCGCTCGGCGGCCGTCCCCTTCGGCCGCATGACACCGTCCATGATTGCGTCGCGACGGGCCCGGCGCACCGATGCCCTCCCCGGCGGCACACGGAAATTCGGCGGGGCGCCGCTCCGCACCGGCCTGGGAGGTCAAGGCGCTCATGACGGGGTCTCCCCGGCCGGCCGCATCCTGGCCGTGGTCGTCATCCTCGCCGAGCGCGGCCAGCTCGGGCACGTCGAAGTCCAAGGTCGATTTGGCAGTTGATGGTTCGCTGCCAACCCGTTACGTCGGCTGATGACGCTGAACCTCACAGGTTGGCGCGGGCGGCGCACTGCCTGTGGCTGCTGCGCATGGCGGAGACCGTGGCGATGGTCCAGGCCGTCACCCACATGTTCCGACAAGCAAGGCCGCGAGCGTGGTGGGTATGCGGGGAGGGGTCTCACCCAGGCTCGGTGTCAGGCCCGCCGCGCGGGCGCCGAAGCCGAGAACACCCGCGCCCACCCCACCATCGCGATGCCCGCCCAGGAGACGATGAGCGCCGGCCAGCGGACCAGGGGAGTTCGCAGCAGGCGGGCGAGGAGCAGCGCAACGACAGCCATCAGCAGGTCGAGGGCCGCGTTGGCCAGTTGGGCGGTCGCGACGTCGGCAACGGCGGCGTAGCCATCAGTCGACGCGGGGAAGCCCGGCATGCCCAGCTCGCCCTCCCGGCGGTGAGGGCTGCGGCCAGGTTCTTCTTGTGGGATCGGGACATGGGTTCATCCTGCGGTGAGCAGCAGCCGGGCCACCTCCTCCGCTCGTACCAACTCCCTCCCCCACCTGAGGCAGGGAGTCTGGCTCTGACCCACCTGGTTTCTCGCTTCTGGCACAGATCTTGGGGGCGGTCGCGGAGTGTCACCGGGGCAGCACGAGTTGGGTCAGCCCGCAGGGCGGTCTGCCGGGACGGTCGAATTTTCCGGGCACTCTCGCGAGCCGTGCTGGCATCGTGTGAATCATGGCAGCGGTAGACGACCCATCCGAACCTGACAGCCCTGTCCGCAGCGCCTATCCGCCTCTGGTGGAGGCGTGGCTGTATCAGGCGGATCAAGTGTGTCCGGAAGAGCTGCCGATGACCGCTGCCCAGGCGCTCGCAATCGGAACGGACGCGCCGGCCCTGCGTGAGCTCGCCGGTCTGCCGCGTCATGCGGACCCCCGGGACATCCGCGACGCATTCGAGCAGGCTCTCGAAGAATTGGGGATCCTTCTGCCCGATCGCCACCTGGCCCGGCGATACGCGCTGCGCAGGCTGGCCGCGCGATTCACCGCCGGGGAGGTGGATCTTGTCGAGTTGGCATCGGACGAGTGGTCGGAGATGGAGGTCGAGACCGCTGAGGAGCAAGCATTCGTGGTGCTACTCCCGCCATGCGCCTGCTGCATCGAGTACACGCTGGGGCTCGATGAGGCGGCATGGGAAACACAACTGCAAGTTGCGGCCCGCGGTTTGGTCTCACATGCCACTGTCGGACCCTGCTTCTGACAACGTCTGAATACCCGTAGAGCCACTCATCAGCACCACGGGGTCGGCCGGCACGCAGGGTCCAGCGTCGGAATGCGAGCGCTACATCACCCCTGGACAGGCCGCGCTCGCGCTCGAACTGGAGGATCTGTCGGTTCGCCGACGCCGACAGCCCTGGTATGACGGTCCGTCTGGCGTGCCTTGTGTTCCGAAGCGGCAGCTGAGACCTGATGGCGCGGCAAACCGTTTCCCTGGAGCCCGGGACGATGCGCTCCGCTTCTGCTCCTGAGTCGTTGGCCGGACAGACCCGCTCAGGCGGATGGTTGCGGTCTTCTCGCAGCGGGTGGCGATGCCCCGCCACCGCTTCTGGCGGTTGAAGCAGCGTTCGGGGAGGCCGCCCGGATTCCGCGCTTGCGCAGCGGCTCGCGGATCCCGTGCGGGGGAGTACGCCATCTCGGTCCGGACCCCGTCCGGCCTGGAACGGGGACGTACGTACCCGCCGTCGCGGCACGCGTGCGCACCGCGTTCGCCCACGTTCTCGACAGCCCGGCGGACCGGGTGGGAGAACTCGCCGCGCTGTGGGCCGCCCGCAGGCGCCGGCCGGCTGAGAGCCTCCGGCGCGAGGCGGCCCGGTCCCTCGACCTGGGCACCACGACACTCAGCGAATGCAGGGTCATGGCGATGCTGAGCCAGGCTGCGCTCGCGAGAATGATGACGGCCAACACCCCTGGCGTCCGCTTTCGGTTGGTGCGTGGTCAGGAAGCAGTGGCCGGGGCGGAGAGCGACAGCACACCGTCCGCGACCTTCGTCCGCTTCCCTGCCACCTCCCGGTACAGGGAACCGGTGTTGCAGTAGGTGATGGCGTCGGCCCGTTCCACGGGGCCGTTGCAGTCGGGGATGACCAGCACCATCCGGGTGTCGCGGTCCAGCGGACGGACGACGGTCGCCGGTTGGTCGCCCGCGCTCACCCACCGCTCACCGTCCAGCCGGAACAGAGTGGCCGGGCGGTGCGGCCGCTTCTTGCCGTCCTGCGCACCCTGGCCCTTGTCACACGTCCAGGCGGAGATGGTCGCGTACAGGTGCTGGTCGGGTCCCCACCACAGGTCGCTCACGTCGATCCCGCCCGTGACGCCGGCGATGTAGCCGGGCGGCAGAGCGGCCGACTGGTCGCTGCCGCCGACCTCGCCCTTCGGCCCGAGGACGTGGATCGGGAAGGGTGCGGTGCAGCCGCCGGGGTTGTGGCGGGCCGCCACCGCGATCCGCTGGCCGCCCCCGACGGCGGTGAGCGCTGCCGGCATGTAGGCGTTCGATTCGAAGCGCGGGTAGACGGTGATCCCGGCGCCGTCCAAGTCGGTCAGGCGCAGCTCCATGCCGGGGTTGCCGCCGGACATCTCGTAGCGCCCGGTGAGGACGTGGGTGGGGGTGGCGCCGAGGAGCTGCGGCTGCCAGTGGCTGCCGTTGTCGAGCTCGGTCCGAGGGGCGGTGGGCCGGTCCAGGTCGATGCGGAACGCGCTGGTGGGACCGGGCTCGTAGGACAGCACCATGACGTCGTGGTCGCCGACCGGGGCGAGGTCGTGGCAGCCGGGGCAGGGCAGCCTGTGCACCTCACCGGTCCGGGCGTCGACGGTGATCAGCCGGGTGTCCTCGCGCCGGTCGAGCAGCTCGTCGTCGGAGAGGAACGCCACCCGGTGCCCGTCGTGGGTCCACACCACCGTGTTCCGGTGCGGGTCGGCAAGGTCGAAGACGCGTGGAACACGGGTCGGCGGCCGGTCCCCGCGTACGAGGACCAGTTCCTGCTCGGTGGTGTACGCGTACGGTGTCCCGCCCGCGGGTCCGCCCGTGGGGCCGGGAGTGGCTCCCTTGGACGAGGGCGCGGAGGGGCGGCCGTCCCCGCCTCGTGCCCCACTGCCGTCCGTGGCCCGGCTGATCAGCAGGGTGGCGGCGATGGCGACGGCGAGGACGAGCACGACGAGGGCGGCGAGCCGGCCCACCGTGACCCGCCGCGGCCCGGTCATCGGCCCGCCCCCGTTGCGGCTGCGGCGGCCGGATCGGCGGGGTGCCAGCCGTCGCGGTCCTGCGCGTAGGCCGTGCGGTATCCGGCGGGCGGGCGGCTGTCCTGGCCGGCCGGGGCGCGGGCTGTGAGCTCGAACGGCTTGCCCTGCCGGTCGATCTGCTGGGTGAGGACCCCGTCCCGGGTGGCCACCACCAGTTCCAGGGTGAACGAGCAGCGGTGGCGGGCGCTGATGACACCGACGCTGAGGGTCTCCCGTTCGCCCGGCTTGAGGGTGAGGGTCTGCTCGTCGAAGTAGTTGCGCTCCGTCCACTTCAGGCCCGCGCCGGTGCGGGCCCGCAGCCGCGGGAACGGGTCGGCCGCGTCCAGGTCGAAACCGATCGCCACCGTGTCGCCGCCGCCCTGTGAGTGCCCCTCGAAATGCGTGCCGTCCAGGGGCGGTCCGCACTTCTTGTGCACGTTGATGTCGGTGACCTGGACCTCCTCCGCGGCGTTGCCGCGCAGGGCCACGGTGATCGTGCCCGACTCGGTCACCACCGCGCCGTGCTGGTCGTACCAGGAGGCGAACGCCGCCGAGTCGGGCACGATCTCGGAGCCGAAGTGAGCCAGTTCGGCCTCGCTCATGCGCAACGCGTCCGGCAGGGCGAAGTCCCGCCCGGGCAGGTCGCTCACCGGTCCGGTGACGGACGCGACCAGCACGGGCGGACTACCTGACGGGGCGGGCCGGGGCCGGGTGTCCGCCGGGGGCCGTGCCCGGTCGGCGCCGCCGTCCGCGTCACGGCTCTGCCACCACAGAGTTCCGCCGACGGCGGCCCCGGCGGCCATCAGCAGGCAGAGCGCGGCGGTGAGCGGACCGACGGCACGGGCTCTGCGGTCGGGGGTGTGGTAGAAGACGTTGTGCGCCGAGCCCACCGCGAGCACGCCGTCGCCGGAGGCGTGCGCGCTGCCAGGTGTCCCGCTCACGCCTCCGGAGACGCCGGAAGAGCCGGAAGTGCTGCGGGTGTCGGGAGCGTCAGGGGCGTTGCCGGCGGGGGTGCCACCGGAGGCCGGTCCGGTCAGCCCTCGGGCCGGACCGGCGGGGGAGGGGGGCTGAAAGTGACGTTCCCGTTGATCAGGGCAGCGGCGAGCGAGCCCTGCTCGGCGTGGACGCGGATGTCGCCCTGGACGTTCTGGCCACCGCCGGGGGCCGGTGCCGGCGCCGTCTCCCCGGTCACCAGCCGACGCAGCTCACCGGCGGCGTTCTCGCGGTCGGGGCCGTCCAGCTGCTCCAGAGTGGCGACCACCCGGTCCCGCCAGGCCGCACCGTACCGTTCCAGCTCGGCGTCGTTCGGCGTACCGGCCTCCAGCAGCCGGTCGGTGCTGCTGTCCAACTCGGCGAGCGCGCTCTCCTCCAGCCGGGCGTCGCCCCGGCCGAACCAGCCGCCGAGGCGGGCACGCAGCCCCTCCCAGGCGTCGGTGCCCGCGGCGGTCGCCACCGCGGCGCCCGCCGCGGCGGCGAGCGTCAGCAGTTCTTCGGTCAGCATGATGTGGCCCTCCTGCCCCGTGACCGGGCCTGGTCACCGGGCCCGCTGCCGCCAGGGGCCGGGCGCGTCCCCGGCCCCTCTCGTACGTCGGCATACGCACCGTAACCGGCCGGGCCCGCGCCGTCAGCCAAACGCCCGCATCGAGGTACGGGCGGCGGGGGCCGGTGGTCAGCCGACCGTCCACTTCTGGTTGGCAGCGCCGGTGCAGGTCCAGGTCTGCAACCGGGTGCCGTCGGCGGAGGAGTTGCCCTTGGCGTCCAGGCACTTGCCCGCACCGGTGTTGGTGAGGTCGCGGGCGGCGGTGTATGTCCACTTCTGGGCGTTGGTGCCGTTGCAGGTGTAGAGCTGGACGACGGCGCCGTCGGCGGTGGAGCCGCCCGCGACGTCCAGGCACTTGCCGAGGGCGCGGACGGTGCCGTCGCCCCCGATGGTCCACTGCTGGGCCGCGCTGCCGGTGCAGTCGTGCAGCTGGATGGGGGTGCGGTCGGCGTCGGAGCCGCCCGCGACGTCGACGCACATGCCGCCGATGCCACGGATCGGGCGTGCGGCGGGGGTGCTGGCGGAGGAGGCGCGGACATAGTCGACGGTCATCGTCTGCGGGAAGGACGTGGAGGCGTCCGGGCTGCCGGGCCAGTCCCCACCGACCGCCAGGTTGAGGATGACGAAGAACGGATGGTCGAAGACCCACTTGTTGCCGCCGGTGTCGGCCGGCGTGAGGGTCTTGTACGTGGTGCCGTCCACCGACCAGACCAGGGAGTTCGGGCTCCAGTCGACGGCGAACACGTGGAAGTCGTCGGCGAAGGCGCGGCCGCCGGGCAGGTTGTACGCGGCGCCGAGGCCGCCCGCTCCGGAGTAGCCGGGGCCGTGCACCGTACCGTGCACGGTGTTCGGTTCGCGGCCGATGTTCTCCATGATGTCGATCTCGCCGCTGTTGGGCCATCCCACGCTGCCGAGGTCGTTGCCGAGCATCCAGAAGGCGGGCCAGATGCCCTGGCCGCGCGGGATTTTGATGCGGGCCTCGAAGCGGCCGTACGCCTGGGTGAAGGTCTTGGCGGTGTTCAGCCGGGCCGAGGTGTACTGGCACTGCCCGTACCAGCAGCCGAGACCGGCGTCGGTGTTCTTCCGCGCGGTGATGACGAGGTTGCCCTGGCCGTCGAGCGCGGCGTTCGAGGTGCTGTTGGTGTAGTACTGCAGCTCGTGGTTGCCGAAGCCCGAACCTCCGGTCTCAAGCGTCCACTTGGCTGCGTCAGGAGCGCGGCCGGCCGCGCCGTCGAACTCGTCGGACCAGGACTGCGCGACAACTGCGGCGCCGGCGGGCGGGGCGACCGAACGGGTGAAGGACATGAGCACCGCCGCGACCAGGGCGATGGCCACGAGGAGCACCGTTCCGCCGAGAGAGCGGTGACGTGCGCGATGAGCAGCAGCCATGGGCATGGTTCCTTGTCTGGGTGGGGGTGGGGGGAGAGGAGGGGGAGAGGGAGGGGGCCAGGCCCGGGCGAGCAGTGAAGAGCGGCCGGAGGGGGGTATGAGAGCGCTCTCAAAGGTGACGCAATGTCACCCGGGCAAGGCGAGTATCACGGAGGGGCAACTGTCATGGCAACGCCAGGCGTCATTCCTCGCACGCCTCTGAACTGGGGTTTTCCCTCGGGGCTTTCGGCTTAACGATCTCTTAAGGCTGGCTTGATGCAGCGAGGTGTGAATCGGAGCCGCACGCGATCGCCGGACCGCGTGCACCGGGCCGCGAACCCGGCGCCGACCGACGGTTCCTCGCTCATGCGCTGGTGTCCGGTGCCGCGCGGCCCGTCGATCGGTGCACCCGTGTCGGTCCCCGACACCAGGCCCTCGACGGGCAGCGCCGCCGGCCCCGTACCGGAAGGGCCCGTCACCACGCCGACCTCAAGCGTGTGCGGGGTCAGGCGGTGTGCAGCGTCAGGCCGTAGCGGCCGAGGATTTCGTTGATCGGCTGGAACCACGTCTGGCCGCCGGACGAGCAGTTGCCCCAGCCGCCGGAGGTGACACCCTGGGCCTGGTCCCCGCTGAGGAACGAGCCGCCGGAGTCGCCTCCCTGGGCGCAGACGCTGGTCTTCGTCATCTGGTGGACGGCGCCCTGGCTGTAGTTGACCGTCTCGTTCTTGGCGAGGACGGTTCCGCAGTGCCAATGCGTCGTGGAGCCCGACCGGCAGATCGAGGCACCCACGGGTGCCTCGGCGGAGCCGCGTACCAGCTGGTCCGGGATGGTGCCCCAGCCGAGCACCACCGGTACGGTCCACCAGCCGCTGTGGATGCTGACGTACGCGTAGTCGTTGCCGGGGAACGAGGACCCCTGGAAGGTGCCCATCGCGGACCCGTCCCAGCCGCGCACGGCGGCTCCCGCCTGCCCGCAGTGCCCGGCCGTCACGAAGCCGCCGTGTACGGAGAAGCCGATCGAGCAGCGGACGTTGCCGGTGTAGTACGGGTCGCCGCCGACGGTGCCCGCGGCGTACGTACGGGGCGCCTGCGCCGTCTCGGCGACGGTGACGGGGCCGCCGGCCCGGGCCTGGTCGATGAACGCCCTTACGGCGGGGGCTTCCCGCTCGGTACGTACGACCGTGACGACGACGCTGTTGGTCCGCGGGTCGACGTGCCAGCCGGCCACCCCGGTGGGGGCAGGCAGCGTGTCCAGGCGCGCTTTGGCGCGGTCCAGCGCGACGGCGCTGTGCCGGACGAGGCGGGTGTCGGCGCCCAGTGCCCGCGCCTCGGGCTCCTTTGCGGTGTCGGTCACCGCGACGACGAGCCGGCCGGTGGACGGCTCGTACCACGAGCCGCCGTACGCACCCCCCACGGCCTGCCGTGCGGTCTTCTCCACGGCCGCGGCGGCCTTCTCCGCGCTCAGACGTTCCTCGGCCTGGGAAGCGGTGAGCCCGAGGTCGCGGCGCATCGCGTCGAGCAGTCCGGTCGAGGCGGACGGCGCTGAGGCGGCCGATGACTCAGCGGGATCCGGAAGCGGGGCGGCGCTCGCCGCGCCGGCGTGGGTGGCGCCCAGGCCGACTGCCAGGAGCAGGGCGGCGACGGCGGCGCGTAAGGGGGTGGGGTGTTTCACGAGACCTCCTGGTGTGGGGGATTGAGCGCTTGAGAGCGCTCTCAAAGGCGTCGTCCGCTACGCTAACCGACCTCATTTGGCAGGTCCATACCAAGTTCCGGTTCGGCTGCGGCGGGAGCCGCGCGACCACACGATCACCGAGGACCGGCCGCGGCACCGACGGCCGAAATCGTCAGCGTCTTCACCGGCGTTGATCTCGCGGGCGTGGCACTGGTCGCTTCCTGATACTCCGGCCCCATGCGCCCCATGCGCCCCATGCGCCGCGTGCGGATGCGGCGCATGGGGAGAACGGTGACCCTTGGCCGTGGGTCGGTGGACTTGCGGTCGGCGCGGCTGCCCCCCTTGGTCGGGCCTAGAGTCACGGTATGCGCATTGTCTCCCTGCTCCCGGCGGCAACGGACATCGTGGCGGACCTCGGACTCGCCTCCGAGCTGGTCGGACGTACCCACGAATGCGACTGGCCGCCCGCCGCGGTCGCCTCCGTACCCGTCGTTACGCGTGCCGAATTCGACGCGGACGGACTCAGCAGCCGGGAGATCTCCGAGGGGGTCGGCGGGGCCGCCCACTCGGGCTCCTCGCTCTACACCCTGGACACGGTGGCGCTCGCCGAACTGGCGCCGGACGTCCTGCTCACGCAGGATCTGTGCGACGTGTGCGCGGTGTCCTACGAGAGCGTCTCCCGGGCGGTGCGCGTGATGGACACCGGTCCACGGGTGCTGAGCCTGGAACCCAAGACGCTCGGTGATGTCCTGGACTGCCTGCTCACCGTCGGGAACCTGCTCGGGGTACGGGAGCGGGCCGAGCGGCGGCTCGCCGAGCTGCACGGCCGGCTGAACGAGGTGCGCCGGCTCACGCGGGGACGGGACCGGCCGCGGGTCGCCGCCATCGAATGGCTCGACCCGCTGTGGCCGGCGGGCCACTGGGTACCGGAGCAGATCGCCGCGGCGGGTGGAGAGGCCCTGCTGGCGAAGCCGGGTGAGCACACCAGGCCGATGACGTGGGAGGCGGTGCGCGCGGCCCGCCCGGACGTGGTCCTCGTACTGCCCTGCGGCTTCCCGCCCGAACGCACTCTGTCGGAGATCGGCCTGCTCACCGCGCTGCCCGGCTGGGAGGAGCTGCCCGCCGTCCGGGCCGGGGAGGTGTGGGTCCTGGACGGGCCCGCGTACTTCAACCGGCCGGGTCCGCGCGTGGTCCGCGGCGCCGAGGTGCTCGCCCATGTCCTGCACGGCGTACGGGCCGGGGATCCGGTGTCCGAGGCGGAGGCCCGGCGGCTGGGCCGCGGCCGGAACTGAAGCGGCGCGCTTCACGCGATCACCTCTTCCGGATGTGCTTCCGGCGCGTGCCCGCCAGACCGTACGATGCGTTCTGCTCCGGCCGGTACGGCGGGGCCCACAACCGAATGCACGCACAACTGGGGGAAGCCGGTGGGATTCCGGCGCTGACCTGCAACCGTGAACGGGGCCGAGGGCACCGTGAGTCGGAGTACCCGGAGTGCGACGCGTACCGCTTCTCACTGTCATGGTCTGCAGGGCGAAGCCCCCCACCCCCAGTCGGTGTCTGCTGCCCGTTTCCGCAAGGAGACGGGCAGCGAACGAGCGCGTGGGGGCGGAGGGACCGTCGGCGCAGACCGGTCGTCCCTCTCAGGAAGAAGGCACCATGCGCCGGATACCCGCCCGCCGCTCCGTGATCACCACGGTCGCTCTCGGCCTCGCTCTCGCCAGCGCGCCCGCCGTGGCCGAGGCAGCCCCCAAGCCCCACACGAACGCGGCCGTCAAGGTCACCCGCACCGTCCAGGGCCCCGACGGGCTGCTGTTCAAGGGCAAGATCAAGACCAAGGGGCACGACGTCACCACCGCCACCGGCGGTACCCACAAGTGCGACGGCACCAACGGCGGCGCCAACCCCTCCAAGGTCCCCACCCCGACCGCCGCCCTCGACGACGCCGCCCACAAGAAGGGCTTCACCTGGGACGGCACCTGGTACTCGTCCTTCGACGACTACTCCGTCGACACGATCAAGAACGTGAGCGGCGGCGGCTCCGCCTACTGGAGCATCTCCGTCAACGGCACCCCGACCCCGGTCGGCGGCTGCCAGTTCAGGATCAAGGCGGGCGACGAGGTGGCCTTCACCTGGACGTCCTTCTAGCCCCAACCGCAGGGCGGGGTACGGGCCCAGGGTCCGTACCCCGCACCGGCATCGGATGATCAGGCGCCCCACCGCAGAGCGATCGTGTCGCCCACGTTGATGACCGCGTTGCGGACGGCGCCCGCGAAGGCGGAGCCGTCGACGCTGACCTTCCAGGTGGTGGAGCCGCTGTTGGCCTTGCCGTTGACCGCCGTGATCGTCCCGGTGCCGGAGGACGGCGTGACGCTCGCGACGCATCCGGACGGGGCCGCGGAGGTCACCGCGGCGTTGAGGACGTCACCGAGGGTGGTGGTCGTCCCGGTCGGGGTGAAGGAAACCGAGCAGACCTTGAGGCTGCCGGCACCGTCGTCGACGGTCAGCGCCAGCTTCGTGGCCGTCCCGGCGGTGAAGGTCGGCTGTGCGACCCACTGCGGCGCGCCCGGGGTGACCGGGACCGGCGGCGCGGTGGTGAAGCCGCCGCCCGCGACGGCGCGCAGGGCGTCGATGGAGGCGTAGGCGGTGGGACTGGTGTCGGAGGGCTTGTACTTGAAGCCGCCGGCCGGGTTGTACTGGTTGGCGATCAGGAAGTCGATCGGGGTCTTGCCGCTGCCGGTGAGGAAGTCACCGGTCTGCGGGTTGAAGCCGCAGGCGTTGAGGCCCGCCACGCCCCATCCGTTGGAGCTGGTGTTGACCCCGTACAGGGAGTTGAAGGCGCCGCTGCTCGAGACGAGCGTGCTCTTGAGGAAGTTCTTGGCCTGGACGACGTCGGTGTCGGTGTTCGGAACTCCGGAGACGCAGAGCGCGGCCATGGCGGCGCCGGTCATGTCGACGTCGCTCGCGGAGTTCAGGACGGTCGGGTTGTCCTCGCCCTTCTGGTACGTCCAGCCTCCGTCCACGTGCTGGTTGGCCCGGATGCGCGTGACCATGGAGTCGGTCAGCGCCTGCGGGACGCGGTTCGTACCGCCCTGGGTCTTGGCGCCACCCAGTGCGAGGGCCGCGAAGACGGTGCCGTTGAAGTTTCCGGACGGGCCGAAGTAGCCCGCCTCGGACGTCTGCCAGTAGGAGTAGACGTGCGCGATGAGGTTGCGGGAGGCGGAGATGGCCGACCGCCCGCAACTGCTCACCGCCCGCGGTGTCACGGTGACCTACCACGGGGTCCCGGCCGTACGGGAGGTCGGCCTCGGCCTGCACGGCGGGGAGATCACCGCGCTCATGGGCCGCAACGGCTCCGGCAAGTCCTCCCTCCTCTGGGCCCTCCAGGGATCCGGACCCCGCAAGGCCGGCACGGTGGCCGTCGTCCCCGCCGACGGAGACCCGAAGCCCAGGGACCCGAAGAAGCTCCCGGCCGCCGAGGCACGGCGGCTGGTCGGCCTGGTCCCGCAAACCCCCACCGACCTCCTCTATCTCGAATCCGTCAAGCAGGAACTCGATCAGGCCGACACCGAGTCCGGGGCCGCGGGCGACGGAGCCCGCGCCATCCTCGACCGGCTCGCCCCCGGCATCCCCGACACCACACACCCCCGCGACCTCTCCGAGGGCCAGAAGCTCGCACTCGTGCTGGCCATCCAGCTCTCGGCCGCCCCGCGCGTCCTGCTCCTGGACGAGCCCACCCGCGGCCTCGACTACCGGGCCAAGAGCGAGCTGATCCGCATCGTCGACGGCCTCGCCGCCGAAGGCCGGGCCGTCGTGATCTCCACCCACGATGTGGAGTTCATCGCCCGCGCCGCCGACCGGGTCGTCGTGATGGCCGAGGGCGACATCGTCGCCGACGGTCCCACGACCGAGGTCATCGTCGCTTCCCCCGTCTTCGCCCCGCAGACCGCGAAGGTCCTCGCCCCGCTCCCGTACCTCACGGTCGCCCAGGTGACCGCCACCCTCTCCGACGACGGAACGGCCCCCGACTCATGACCGCCACCGCACGCGCCACTGCCATCCGCATCAACGCGCGTGCCGGGATCGTCATCGCCTTGGCGGGCTTCCTCGGCGTCGTCGCCTTCTTCTGGCCCTTCCTCGTCGCCCCGGGCATGTTCGGCTCGAACTCCGCCCCGCCCCTCATCTTCGGTGTCCTGCTGGTGATCGTCCTGTGCGTGGTGATCTCCGAGATCGCCGAGGGCGGCATCAACTCCAAAGCCCTGGCCATGCTGGGCGTCCTGTCCGCCGTCAACGCCGCCATCCGCCCCCTCGGCGCGGGCACGGCGGGCATCGAGACGGTGTTCTTCATCCTCGTCCTGGCGGGCCGGGTCTACGGCCCGGGCTTCGGCTTCACTCTCGGCTGCACCTCCCTCTTCGCCTCCGCCCTCATCACCGGCGGGGTCGGACCGTGGATGCCGTACCAGATGTTCGGCTGCGCCTTCGTCGGCATGCTCGCCGGCTTCCTCCCCCGAGCCACCGGCCGCAAGGAAGTCGCTCTTCTCGCCGTCTACGGCTCGCTCTCGGGCTACCTCTTCGGCTTCCTGCTGAACCTTTCCTTCTGGCCCTTCTCCCTCGACCCGAACAGCTCCATCGCCTACTTGCCCGGCCTGCCCTTCACCGAGCAGTTCCAGCGCTACCTGGCCTTCGACCTGGCCACTTCGCTCGGCTGGGACACCGGCCGCGCCGTCACCAACTTCATCTGCATCTGCCTGGCCGGCCCGGCCGTCCTCACGGTCTTCCGCCGCGCAGCCCGCAAGGCGCGCTTCCAGGCCCCCATCCGCTTCGCCCCCCGTGGGACTGCGGAAGAAGGACCGGCCACATCGCCCACAGGGGCTGGTCCCGCCGCTGCTCGAACCACCTGAAGCCGTCGTGCGCATCCCTGCGCGTCCTGGCGTGCGCCGTCCCGTTCGCCGCCGTTTCCTTCACCCTCCAGGCAGCCTGCGCCGGGATCGGAGCCACCCGCGCGGCGATGTACACGGCATTGCTGGTCAACGTGGTGAACCTCCCCCTCGGCCTGCTCCTCATTTTCCGCGCCGACCTCGGCATCACCGGTGCAGCCCTCTCCACCCTCGCCGCAACGGTCGCCGGGACCGGCTACCTCCTGGTGTACTCCCGCACCCACCTGCCACGGGCCGCCGGCGACTCCGCCACCGGCCGGGCCGAGACCGGCAGGCTGTGGCGGATCGGCTGGCCCGAGATGAGCACGCTCGGCATCGGCTACGTCAACGAAGCCCTCCTGGCCGGCTTCGCCGCCCGCATCAGCGTCCACGACCTCGCCGCCTACGGGATCGTGGACAACCTGACCCTGGTCGTCTTCACCTTCCTCGGCTCCGCCTCCACCGCGATCACGATCCTCGCGGGCCAGGAACTCGGCCGGGGCAACCTTCCGGGCGCACGGGCCTGGCACGGCACGGGCATGAAACTCCTCCTGCTCATGCTCGCCGTACCCTCCGCGGCAGCCCTCGCCCTCGGCCCCGCCCTCCTCGGCCCGATCACCTCCGACCCCGTGGTCGTGGAACACGCCTGGGCCGCGATCCCGCTCGCCCTGCTCAGCCTGGCCCCCCCTGGCGACGGCCATGGCCTACGCCGCCCTGCTCCGCGCCGCCGGAGACACCCGTGCCGTCCTTGTCGCCTCCGTGACCAGCGACTATCTCCTCCTCATCCCCCTCGGCCGGCTCCTCGGCGTCCACGCCGGCCTCGGCCTGCCCGGCCTGTACCTGGCATGGACCGCGTTCGGCACGCTCTACTGAGCCCTGCTCCTCCCGCGCTACCGCAGGCGGTTCATGCACGGTGTCTCTGCTGCGGAGACCACCGCGAACAGCCATCGCCGCCGGTGACCGCACGACGTTCCAGAGCCCCGCCCCCCCCGAAGCCGGATGGGGCGCTCTCTCTCGACGCCGTGCCAACGGGAAGTCGGGCCCCGGCCGGGCGTGGCAAGGGCCGTCGGCGCACAAGCGCGGGCGACCAGCCGTGGCCACGGCGCGTCCCGCCACCAACCGGGGAGCTGAATGCCCTGACTGGGCGCCCGGGGCCAGCCTGGCCCGGGCGGACCGGCGGTCGGTCAGCGTTTCGCCCATTCAGCCGCCTTACGCAGTATGGAGCCCCGGCCCCGGTCCGGGACGGTCCACAGGGCCTGTCCTCGGATGCCCCAGCGTTTCAGGAGTGCGTTGGCGGCCAGGAAGCCGCTCGTGGCGGCCCGCTCCATCAGCGCGACCGGGAGGTCGGTGCGGACACAGTCGCCGGCCACCACCAGACCGGGATCGGGGGTGTGAACGGTGGGGCGGTCGGCGTAACCGCCCACCGGGAACAACGGACAGTCCTCCCGCCACTCATGGCGGGCGTCGACGACCGTGGCGCCGTGGGTCTCCGGGTATACGCGGTGGAGCTGGTCGACGAGGTGCCGCTGCTCGGTGGCGCGTGCCGCGTGCCGGTCCACCGCGTAGGCATGGAGCTCGACGACGGATCCGCCGGTGCGTGCCGCCCACCGGGCCGACTCGTCCTCCCAACGGTCCAGGACACTGATGTTGTCGAGGCCGCCGAACCCGCTCGTTCCGAGGAAGCCGGGACGGTCCGGGGCGACGGGCCGGTCCAGCCACAGTCGAGTGACCAGGAAGGGCTGCGCCGGCCGCAGGCGCGCCACCCGCTCCCTCCAGGCAGGGTCGCCCAGCCGCTGCGAGCGGGCGGCCAGCGAGCGCAGGCCGGTGGCGTCCAGGGCGAGGACCACGGCGTCGTACCTGTGGCCATCGTGTCCCCCGGCGACCTCGAACCCCCCGTCGCGGGCCGGTGCGACGTGCTCGACGGCGCTGTTGGTGCGCACTTCGGCGCTGTGCCGGCCCAGGTATCCGGCCAGCGGGTCCCACAGCGCCTCCGGATAGGGCGAGCGGGGTACGTCGAACAGCAGGCCCTCGGCGGAACCCAGGAAGTAGATGTGGAACATCAAGGCCATCTCGGCCGCCGACAGCTGTCGTGGGTCGGCGAAGAAGCTTCGCGAGAACACCTCGAACGCCAGGTGGCGGGCTTGCGAGGGGAAGCGGATGGCTTCCAGGAAATCGTGGGCACTGGTGTCGTCGAGACGGTGGTACACGTCGGGGACGCGGACGTCGAGCAGGGGCAGCGCACGGACGGGGTCCATGGCAGGGAGATCCCGCATCCGGAAGGAGGGGCTGAGCGCTGCGAAACCGAGCGCGCTCCACGGCGGCGTGCGCGGTACGCGCCGAAAGCTGTCGCGCAGTCCGTCGGCGTGCAGCAGGGGATAGTCGGGGAGTCCGGCGAGACGTGCCAGGGTGGGGTCCGTCCGCCGCAACAGCCCCCGCAGGTTGTAGTACTGCCGGAAGAACGCGTGGAAGCCGCGGCTCATCGTCACGGTGGTGCCGTCGCGCAGGCGGGTCGGCCACCCGCCCGCCCGTCCACCGAGGTAGGGCTCGCGCTCGTACAGGGTCACCGCCACTCCCCGTTCGGCGAGGGCTGTTGCGGCGGCGAGGCCGGCGATCCCGCCGCCGACCACCGCGACCGTGTGCCGGCCGGTGGCGTACCTGGTCCCCTGGTGGGCGGGCAGCATGCGAGCTCTGCGGTCCCGGCCGCGGCGCGCCGTCCCGGACCGGTGGTGTGCGGGGCGGCTCATCGCAGGTCCCGCCCACGTGAGGCCACGAAGGTATGGGTGATGCCCGTCTGCCAGCCCGGCAGGGGCAGTGCGCGGACGCGGTCGAAGCCCGCCTCGGCGATGCGGTCGGCGAATCGGCCGGCCCGGTCGAACTGGATGACGCTGTGCAGCAGATGACGGTACAACGGCCCGTCGCCCATCAGAGTCGCGGCGGGCTGGACGATGCCGCGGCACACCAGCGTCCACACGGCCCGGTCGGCGGGTCGGCCGCTGAGGCTGTACTCGTGGACGGCGAGCCGACCGCCCGGGCGCAGCACGGCACGGACGGTGCGCAGGACGGCATCGGGGTCGGAGAGGTTGCGGAAGAGGTAGGCGGCGAACACCGCGTCGAACGGCCCGTCGACGCCCGCTTCCACCAGATGCTCGGCGGGCGCGAGGACGAAGCGCACGCGATCCGACCAGCCCTTGGCGGCGGCCCGGGCCAGCATGCCCGCCGAAGCGTCGACGGCAGTGATGTCGGCGGCCGGGAGGACGGCGCGGATCGCGGCCGTGGAAGCGCCGGTGCCGCAGCCGAGGTCCAGGACGTGCAGGCCCTCACCCCGGCCGGGCAGACCGAGGCGGCGCACCGAGCGCCGAAGGTGCGCATGGTAGCCGGGGTTCGCAGCCACCAAGGCGTCGTAACTGCGGGACGCGTGGTCGAACGCGGCGGCGAGGTCCTCGTCGCGCAGCAGGGTGGTCACAGGGTCTCCAGACTGATGGCGGGGGAGGGGGTCAGGCGGAGGCACGGCGGGGCAGGCAGGGCAGCTCGACTGCCGAGCGAAGCATCGGGCCGGCCGGGGCGTGCCGGCCGACGGCGAGGTCCTCGAGCAGGTTCGTGCGCCCGTCGAGGAAGCGCAGCAGCCGGGCGGCCGGCACGCGGGTGAACAGTCGGCAGAACAGGTCGGGGCCATCGATGCGGCCGCTGGCCAAGGCACGTAGGAGTACCGCGTCCATGGTGCGGGCCCGCACGGAATGCGCAGCCGGGGGAACCGGCCGCCGGCCCTGCCGCAGGGCGGCAGCCACAGCGTGGGTCTGGCGCTGGAGTCCGGCGAAGGTGTACCCCGTGGACGGTCGGGTCGCACCGCCGGCCGCGCCGATCCGGAACACCGACGTGCCGACCCGTCGTGGCATCGGAGCGTCCGTCATGGGGATCACGCCGGTTTCGGTCGCGACGATCTCCACGTCGCCGAGGGACAGGACGTCCGCGCAGTAGTGCCGCAGCGCCGTCTCGTAGCCGCTCGCCGTAAGGACGCGAGGGGAGAACTCCGTGTACTCCACCAGGGCTTCGTGGGGGCTGGTGGGCAGCACGTAGCCGAAGGAGAGCCCGTCGGAGGGCTGGGGTGTCCGGAAGTCCATGAGCTCGGCGGTCCCGGGGTCGAAGGCCGGGCGGGCCGTGCGGACGAACCAGCCGAGGAAGTGCTGCAGCAGGGTGGTGCGTGCGGCCGGGAGGGTTCCGAGGGGCCGGGAGTCGAAGACCCAGCGTGCTTGCAGGGCGCCGGGCGGGCTGCCGGACGGGGTCATCAGCACCAGGGCACCGCCCGGGGTCTCCTCGACGCTGTCGGCGTGCGCTTCGAAGCGCCGGACGTTGGGGCTCCGGGCGAGGTCGCGGTAGACGAGGGATTCGAGATCATCGGAGCGAATCATCTTGTACCGCAGCGGCGCGATGTCGGCGTCGACCGCGAGGCCCGCAGGCGGCCGCACCCGCAGGTGGCGCCATTGGGCCCGCACCGCCGCATCGAAGCGGCCGCGCCCCGGCTCCCAGAAGCACCAGGTGCGCGGACCCGGGCGGAGGGGGCCGGGCGGAGCGTCGATGAGGATCACCGATGGGGTAAGGGCACCGGACACATGTCCACTGAGCCGGTGGGCCAGCGACAGCCCGGCGGCTCCCGCTCCGATGATCGCCACGTCCGCCTTCAGCACGGCTGCTGCCTCCGTCCCCGGTCCACCTGCGTACATGCAGGGGTTCCTGCCTCGGACCGAACCCGGATGCAGCTTTCTGCTGCTGTCACCTGATCAGGCGCGTCCGCACGATGGCATTACCGCGCGTTCGGGTCTCTGCCCCGAACCGCATCCGTATCACGGGAAGGGACCGAAGGCACACATGACGAGCGAACGACACCACGCCGAGAGGAACCGGGATGCGCCGAACCCAGGCCAAGGACCACGCCACGGCCACGCCACGGCCCGAGCCCGGCCTGGTGGCCCCTTCAAGGTCTTCGCGGCAGCGACGACATCCGGGCCAGGCTCCCGCGGGCACGGCGCACGACACAGCCGCCGGTGGGCGCAACCCGGATGACGCAACCCTTGCGACGGTAGAGCCGGAAGCCGTGGACGCCGACGTGCCCGGCGCGATCGGGCACGCTCTGGAGGAGGTCCTCGCGGACCGGCTCTCCCGGGCGGCCGTCCTGGACACCCTGTTCGCAGAGGAACTGGCCCGGCACGTCGCACGCTTCACGATCGGGGGAGGCAAACGCAGCCGCTCACAGCTCCTCTGGTGGTCGATGCGCGCCTGCGGAGGGAACGACGAGCACACAGCCGCGGCCACCCTGCGCATCGGCGCAGCGCTCGAACTGCTCCAGACCTGCGCCCTGGTCCACGACGACGTGATGGATGGATCGGCGCTGCGGCGCGGCCGCCCCGCCCTCCACGTCGACATGCGGGACCGATACAAGGACACCACGACACCACAGCGCGCAGCCCGCTTCGGGGAAGCAGCTGCGGTACTGGCCGGAGACCTGGCGCTCGCGTGGGCGGACGACACAATGGCGGAAACGGCCCTCGATCCGTGGACGGCGACCGCGGTGCGCGAGGTCTGGAGCGACATGCGGACCGAAATGGTGGCGGGCCAATTCCTCGACCTCCAGGGCCAGCTCACCGGCTCACGCTCCAAGCCCCGGGCGCTGCGCGCCGCCCACCTCAAGAGCGCCCTGTACTCGGTCCAACGTCCGCTGGCGCTGGGCGCGGCGGTGGCGGGTGCCGATGGGCGCACCACGCGAGCGCTGTGCTCGGCGGGGCGCTGCGTAGGCCTGGCCTTCCAGTTGCGCGACGACCTCGACGACCTCTTCGGCGATCCCCGGCACACCGGCAAGATCTGCGGAGAGGACATCCGCGACGGAAAGCCGACCTACCTGGCAGCGCTGGCGGTCGCGCGCGCCGAGGCAACCGCCGACCAGCAGGCTTCGACGGTACTCAAGGCGGCCCTCGGGAAGCAGGACCTGACCCCCGCCGACCTCGACGAGGTACGGCAGGCGGTGGTGCGGACGGGTGCCCGGGCGGAGATCGAAGCGAAGATCGAAGGCTTGCTGAGCCGAGGGCTGCGTCATTTCGACGGTGCCCTGCCCGACTCGGGTGCCGCCGGCCGCCTGCGCGGTCTCCTCCTGGATACAGCGGCGGCTCCGCGCGCCGCAGGGAGGGCACCGGACCGGGCCTCTGCCGCAGCCGCAACGGAATCGGACACCTGCGGTGCGCCGGAGCACCGACAGTGACCCGCACCGTGAACGGTCGCACGGACCACGTGGTCGTGGTCGGGGCGGGCCTGGCCGGACTGGCGGCCGCGCTGCACCTGCTGGGCGCGGGCCGCCAAGTCACGGTCGTCGAAAAGGACGACCTGCCGGGCGGACGCGCCGGACGGCTCCGTCTGGGCGGCTACCAGGTCGACACCGGTCCCACAGTGCTGACCATGCCGGATCTCGCCGACGAAGCCTTCGCCGCGGTCGGCGACAGCCTGTACCGACGCGTGGACCTCATCCCGTTGCACCCCGCCTACCGGGCATCGTTCGCGGACGGCAGCTCCCTGGACGTGCACACCGACGGCGAGACGATGGCCGATGCGGTCGAGCAGTTCGCCGGAGCCGCCGAGGCGGCGGGATACCGGAGGCTGCGCGCCTGGCTGCAGCAGCTCTACCGGGCGCAGATGCGCCACTTCATCGACGCGAACTTCGACTCGCCCCTGGACCTGCTGACCGGTGACCTCGCGCGGCTCGCAGCGCTCGGCGGCTTCGGGCGGCTCGACCGGCGCATCGGTGCCTTCCTCAAGGACGAGCGGCTCCAGCGGGTCTTCTCCTTCCAGGCCCTGTACGCGGGTGTGCCGCCGGCCCGCGCACTCGCCGCCTACGCCGTCATCGCCTACATGGACACGGTGGCCGGGGTGTACTTCCCGCGCGGCGGCATGCACGCACTGCCGCAGGCCATGGCGGACGCCGCCGCCGATGCGGGTGCCGAGCTGCGGTTCGGTGAGCCGGTGACACGACTGGAACGTTCCGGCCGGCGGATCACCGCCGTTGTCACCGCGAAGGACCGCATCCCTTGCGACGCGGTGATCCTCACCGCCGACCTGCCCCTCAGCTACGGGCTCCTGGAACGCCGCCCCCGCAGACCGCTCCGGCTGCGGCACTCTCCCTCCGCCGTCGTACTGCACGCAGGCACGGACCGCACCTGGGCCCAGCT
Organism: Streptomyces sp. A0592; assembly: GCF_004795115.1. NCBI lineage: Bacteria > Bacillati > Actinomycetota > Actinomycetes > Kitasatosporales > Streptomycetaceae > Streptomyces > Streptomyces sp. A0592. The sequence goes on along the minus strand of NZ_SSBM01000027.1, from coordinate 30,887 downwards.
GGGCCATCACACGATCTCGTTCGGCGCCGCCTGGCGAACCACGTTCGACGAACTCACCCGGCACGGAACACTGATGAGCGATCCGTCCCTGCTCATCACCCGGCCCACGGCCACCGACCCCACCCTCGCGCCTCCGGGCCGTCATCTGCACTACATCCTCGCTCCCTGCCCCAACACCGAGATCGGCCCCCCGGGCGCCGCCTGGGGCGAACTCGGTCCGCGGTACCGGTCCCGCCTGCTGAGCGAGCTGGAACGGCGCGGCCTCCACGGCATCGAGGCGGCCATCGAAGAGGAATGCCTGGTCACCCCCGCAGACTGGCTCGGCCAAGGGCATGCCGCCGGCACCCCCTTCTCGGCCGCCCACACCTTCCTCCAGACGGGCCCGTTCCGGCCCCGCAACCTCGTCCGCGGCACGAGCAACGCCGTCCTGGCCGGCTGCGGCACCACCCCCGGCGTGGGCGTACCGACCGCCCTGGTGTCCGGAAAGCTGGCCGCGGCCCGCATCACGGGCGGCGGTTCCCGGCGCACCTCCGCCCGACCCGAGGGAGCAGCCCGATGAACTTCCACCGGTCCGAACGCGAACTCGACGCCGCAGGCATCACCGACCCGTCGCTGCGAGCCGCGTACAGCCGCTGCCGCGAACTCAACGCCGCGCACGGCACAACGTACTTCCTGGCCACCCGGCTGCTGCCGGCCGAACGCAGGCCCGCCGTACACGCGCTGTACGGATTCGCCCGCTGGGCCGACGACATCGTCGACTCCACCGACCCCGGTGCGGAGAGCGCCCTGCGCGGCGCCCGGCTGGCGGCGCTACAACGGCGCCTGAACGAAGGCCTGCAGCACAATGACGGCAGCGAGCCGGTCGTCGCAGCCCTCGCCGACACCGCCCACCGCTACGCGATCGACCACCGTCACTTCCGCGACTTCATGACCGCCATGCGGTCCGACCTGGTGGTAACGGACTACCCCACCTATGACGACCTGTGCGGCTACATGCACGGCTCGGCGGCCGTGATCGGCCTTCAGATGCTGCCGGTACTGGGCACGGTGGTGCCGCGGGAGGAAGCCGAGCCGCACGCGGCAGCCCTCGGCATCGCATTCCAGCTCACCAACTTCCTGCGGGACGTCGGCGAGGACCTCGACCGCGGCCGCGTCTACCTGCCCTCCGACCTTCTGGCCGAGCACGGCGTCGAGCGCGAGCTGCTGCACTGGTGCCGGAACACCAACAGCCAGGATCGCCGGGTGCTGGCCGCCCTGCGGGAGTTCGAGGCACTCACCCGCAGCGTTTACCGGGACGCGCAGCCCGGCCTCGCCATGCTCGATCCGCTGTCCCGGCCCTGCATCCGCACCGCGTACGTCCTGTACGGGAGCATCCTGGACGCCGTCGCGTCGGACGGCTATGCCGTGCTGCACCGCCGCGCCGTGGTCCCGCGCCGCAGACGCGCGGCGGTCGCGGCGGGCGCATTCGCCCGGCTGACGGCCATCAGGCTGCGCCACCGACGACGTCCCGCGCCGGCCACCCCGGACCCGGAGGCGCCCGCAGACCCGAAACAGCCGGTTTCCGAGGAGGTCGTGTGAAACCCGAACCGATGGCACGACGCGCCCGACTGCCCCTTTCGCTGCGCCGCAGGCCGGTCCCATGGGACCGGCAACAGCCGACTTGGCGCGACGCCAGGCCGAGCTTGATCACGGAAGCACTGAAGCGGGCACAGGCCCGGCCGTCAGGGAACTGGTACGTCGTGGGGGCGTCCTCCTCGCTGGGCGGCAACCGGCCCCTGGCCCGCACCGTGGCCGACCGTGAGGTCGTGCTCTGGCGCGGCACCGACGGCAGGCTTCATGCCGGACCCGGAATCTGCCCCCACCTCGGCGCTCCTCTTGCGGACAGCCCGGTCCGGTGCGGAACCCTGGTGTGCCCTTGGCACGGGCTCGCCCTCGACGGGACGTCGTTCGCGGGCTGGGAGCCGCTGCCAGCCTTCGACGACGGAACCCTCCTGTGGGTGCGGCTCGACGAGGTCGGCGGGGAGGAACCCTCGGCCGAACCCGTCGTGCCGGCCCGGCCGACACCGGCCCACGGGGTGACTGCCGTGTATGAGGGCACCGGGCGCTGCGAACCCGAGGACGTCGTGGCCAACCGGCTGGATCCCTGGCACGGGGCCTGGTTCCACCCGTACTCGTTCGTCGACCTCACGGTCGTCGGCTCGCCCGACGGGGACGACGCCGAGGACGGGTTCACCGTCGACGTCTCCTTCAAGGTGGCCGGACCGCTCGTGGTACCCGTGCAGGCGGTCTTCACCGCTCCCGGGCCCCGCACCGTCGTCATGCGCATCACCGAGGGGGAGGGCGCGGGTTCGGTGGTGGAGACCCACGCGACCCCCCTGGGGCTGGACGAGCTCGGTCGTCCGCGGACGGCCGTGACCGAAGCCGTGGTGGCCGCCTCCGACCGCCCGGGCTTCGCGGTCGCCCGCTGGGCCGCGCCGATCCTGCGCCCGGTGATGCGCCATGCGGCGGCCCGGCTGTGGCGGGACGACCTGGCCTACGCCGAGCGACGCTGGCAGCTGCGCTCCACAGGCCGTTTCCCCGGCTGACTCCGGCCCGAACGTCGGCCGGGCGAGGGGAGCCCCCATGTGCGCGCCCCCCGGGTTTGCGGCGCTCATCTGCTCATGGCGGGCCCGCACCCACAACGCCTCCAGGGGTCAGAGCGCGGGAGGGGGCCGTTGTGGGCGGGGAGGGCGGTCTGAGGTGAGACAGGAGAGCCGAGCGGTCGGACACCCCAATGATGACCGGGCCGGCCCGGACGGCGATCTGGAGGTCCGTGACGCCCCCTGCGTGTCTCACGGCGTTGTAATCGAGTTCGCTCACCACTGTCAGGACGTCGGCGACCAGGACCGGAGGCGCCTCCTGCCCGGACCGACACCTGAAAGCGTTGGCACCGACGACGGAACTGCGTCAGCTCCAGTACCGCGAGGACGATCGCCAGGGCGTGGGCAAACGCAACCGCGAGGCACTGGCGACCTCCCGGACGGATCAGTGTCCGCCCTGTTCTGCGTCGAGCGTGATCCGGAGGCATGCCACCGCTCGCTCGTTGCCGAGCGCCTGCGCGCCGAGCACGGCCTACCGGTCACGAACTCCGCCCCGCTTGAGCGCATGCCCCCTACTGGTTACTGGCGTCGAAGAGCGCCCTGCGCGGGGGCCCGACGTGCCGGCTCCTCCAGCTCCGAGGGCGATTCGCCCGTGAGGTGAGGCTACAAGGTGTGGTCGGGGTGCTCGGGCGTGCGCCGACGCTCCTTCAGGCGTGCCTCGTACAGGTGGTCGCGGCCCTGGCCCAGCTGGGCGACGATGTCCTGCTCGATGCCGGCGAAGGGCCGGTAGTAGGTGTCGTTGTACGCCTCGATGATCTGGAAGGTCCAGTGCCCCGGGATGACGTTCCGCCCGAGCACTTCCTGCTCCACCAGGCGCGCCTGCGACTCGTGGCCCGCTTCCCTCAGCAGCCTGACGGCGTCGTCCAGCTCGAAGTCCGCGGTTCCCGTCAGTTGGTGGAATCCATAGAGGTGCCCTCGCGCCCGCTCGGTGGTCTCCAGCGCCTTGGACAGGGCGCCCAGCGCGGCGACGGTCTTCTCACTGACCCCGTCGGGTACCTGGTGGGCATCGTCCAGTGTCTCGTTCACCTGCACCATTGAGCCCTACGATCCGAGGCCGAGGGCCGCACGACACGAGTCCCGCACGGTCCGGAGGTGGTGCGGGATGTGCCGCTGACGGCACAGGCCGTGTCAGGTCGCCGACCCGCATGGCACGGGGGCACCCGCAGTCAGGTCCCAATTGCGCTGGACACGCTGATCACGGTGGTCCTAGCCTCGAGCGGTCCCATCCTTCATACGTTCGAAGAGGTGTATTTGATGACGGCTCAGGTTCTTGCGGTCAGTTCCCGACGGCCGCTCAGCCCCACCGTTGTGACCTCCACGAACCGAAGGAACCCCTGTCATGGATCTGCCGCGTAGCTTCACCATCCGCGAGAGCAGCCACCGCATCTGCAACCCGTTCACCAGCGACAAACTGGCTCTCCTGGGTCAGGCCATCAGCCCGGTGCCAGGCACTCGCATGCTCGACCTCGCTTCCGGCAAGGGCGAGATGCTGTGCACCTGGGCCCGGGATCATGGTGTCACCGGCACCGGGGTCGACATCAGTACCGTCTTCATCGACACCGCCCGTGAGCGGGCTGCGGAGCTGGGCGTTGCCGACCAGGTCGACTTTGTGCATGTGGATGCCTCGGGCTACGTCGCCGACGATCCCGTCGGGATCGCAGCCTGCGTCGGGGCGACCTGGATCGGCTCCGGAGTGGCCGGAACTGTCGAACTCCTGCGGCGCAGTCTTGCTCCCGGCGGCATGATGCTGATCGGTGAGCCGTACTGGCGCTGCGAGCCCGAGGATCAGACGGTCGTCGAGGGTTGCCACATGGCCCGCAAGGACGACCTGCTCACGCTGCCGGAACTGCTCCAGCAGTTCGGGGACCTGGGCTGTGACGTGGTTGAGATGGTCCTCGCCGACCAGGACAGCTTGGACAGGTACGTCGCGGCTCAGTGGCTCAACATCCGGCGCTGGCTCGACGCCAACCCCCACGACGAGCTCGCCGACGAGATGCGGGCGGAACTGACCGCGGCACCCGTCCAGCACGTCAGGTACCAGCGGGAATACCTCGGGTGGGGCGTTTTCGTCCTGATGAACCGCTGACGAACCACGTCGTGTGAGCCCTGGCACCACCCGCCGGGGCTCACCCTCGTGGCGCCGGTAGCTCAACGCCCACTGGTTGACCTCGCCCTGCCCGTGAACCAGAACTGACCCGCACACACCGGCCCTGTCGCAGAGCCGGCCGCATGTGGTTCCGGGGGATGGTGGCGCGTGGCGGACGAGAGACGCCCCACACGCCTTTCCGCGCGGCTCGATGCCACGCCGGTCGGCTCGACGCGACGGCTACGCCGCAGACCAAGGCCCGGCCTGCTCCGCACCACGCGGACGGTCGGGCCTTGATCAGTGACTACACCTGTTCGTGCAGGTCTTCAGCGTGTTCGTGCTGGGCCAGTGCCAGCCCGAGGCCGAACCAGGTCGCGGGCCAGGTCGCGATGAAGATGCCCCACCGGTCCGCCCGCTCGATGCCTGCTGGCTCGACCTTCATCGACGTCGCCCAGGAGGCGACGGACAACCCGATGGTCAGACAGGCGACGGTGTACGCGTGCTCGCTCCGCAGGCCCTTGTCGTGCAGCAACTTGACGATCATGGCGCTCTTCTCTCGTGCATCAACTTGACGATCGTGGCGCTCCTCGGGATCTGATTCCCCAGACGCCAACATCACGCATTCCAGAGGTCGTCCCAGTCCGTGCCGACTGAGCGACAGCCCGGCATCCGGGATCTGCGGAACCGTGCTGCGGCGGCTGGCCCTCGTCAGGCTTCGGCCGCTTCGATAGCCGGCAGCGGGCTACATCGGGGTGAGGACCGTGTCGATGATGTTGACTGTCCCGTTAGAGGTCTGGACGTCACCGCAGACGATCTTCGCTTTGCCGTTGACGGTGAAGTTCTCGCCGGATCCGGTTGTGGTCAGGGTGCCTCCTTCGAGCGTCTTGAAGGAGCCGTCGCTGAGCTGCGAGGGGGTGATCTTCTCGCCCACCACGTGGTACGTGAGGAGCTTGGTCAGCTCTGCTTTGTCGGCCAGGATCTTGTCGAGGTCGGCCTTCGGGATCTTCGCGAACGCCTCGTTGGTCGGGGCGAACACGGTGATGCCCTTGGCGTTGTTCAGGGTGTCGACCAGGCCTGCCTTCTTCACGGCGGTGACCAGTGTCGACAGTGCCGGGTTGTTGGACGCCGCGGTGGCCACGGGGTCCTGTGCCATGCCCGCGAGGCTGCCCGAACCCTGGCTGGGCAGGGATGCGCAGGCCGGGCCGTAGGGGTCGGTCTGCTGGGAGGCTGCGAATACCGGCGCTGCGACCCCCAGAGTGATGGGAAGGGTGAACGCCGCTGCCGCGAGTGCGGCCGAGCGGCGGACGTGTCTGGTTCTCATGTCTTCTCCTCCGGGAGGCGGGCCGGTGCTGGCTGCCCCGCCGCGCGGCCCGATCACCCCCGAGGTGACGGAGCGAGAAGGAAAGGGGCCGCCGCCTGCTCTCGCGGCGCCAGATCCTTCTCCTTCCACCGGGTATTCGGCGCGGAACGGTGGATCGGTTGCTGTAGGAATGAACGAAATATTCCCATTCCAGTGGCAGCCTGGCCGCCAAGCAGACGACCGCCAGGACGGCTTCGGCACTTTCCAGGAACGGGTGCCGGTTGTGGCGTGCCAGCTGGACCGGCTGGCGGGCACGGGAGGTGTCCCGCTGGCCGTGCCCGGCCCTCGACGGGGCGGCTGGTGGGGTGGCGCGGACCGGGTCCTTTCGGCTGTGGCTGCTGTTGGGACGTGTGCACTGGCTTTGTGCCCCCACGGCGGGCCGGTGTCGTCTGCGGCTCCGCTTGGCCGTGCTCCCCCGGGTGGGGGAGGCGGATCATCATGCGGTGTGATGTTGTGGTCTGTGCGGTGCGGGAGATTCGCATCATGACGACGACGTATCCCGCCCCGCCCGAATCCCATGTGCCGCTGGTCCCGCCGCCCCCGTGCTGGGCGGTGTGTGCCGCTCATGTCGCGGCCTGGTCGACCGTCCCTTCCGGTGTGTGGCGCGTCGCGCTCGTGCTCGGGGTGCCGGTCGGGGTGATGGAGCGAGAGGAGTTCCTTTCCGCCTTCCCGCACAGCTCCCTGTTGATCGGCCTGGGCTACGTACTGCTGATCGGGGCGGTTGCGGAGGCCGCTTCGTATCTCACGTTGGGCCTGGTTCGGCCCTGGGGGGAAGTGGTGCCGCGCTGGATTCCGTTTCTCGGCGGCCGGCCGGTCGACCGCAGGCTTGCGGTCCTGGCCGCTTCGCTGGGAGCTTTCGCGGTCACCGTTCTGTGGTGGGTCCTCTTCCTCGGCGGGCTGCTGACCTCCCCCAGTCCGGATCCCGGTGTCTCGGCTGGTGAAGTCCTCTTCGTCGCCGCCTATGCCCCGCTCCTGCTGTGGGGTCCGCTCCTGGCAGCGGTGACCTGGTCCTACCACCGACGACACAGGGCTTGTCCGTGATGGTGACCGAATGTGGGATCGGCCCTGATCGTGGGGGGCTGGAACGATGATGGTCCTGGGGTTCAAGGGGGGCGTATGGCCAGCGTTGTGGATCTGGTCTGCTATCCCGTCAAGGGGTGCGCGGGCACGCCGATGAGTGATGCGTTCCTGACGCCGGCGGGTCTCGCGCACGACCGCACCTTCATGGTCATCAGCGAGGACGGAGCCTTCCGCACGCAGCGCCGGCACCCTCGCCTCGCGCTGATCCAGCCCACCGTCAGCGCCGACGGCGCCCAGCTCACCCTCGAGTCGGCCGACCGCACAGATGGTCACGGCTCAGTCCGCCTCGACGTGACGACGTCCGGGTCACGCCGTGACGTCGATCTGTTCGGCACCGCCTTCCAGGGGATCGACCAGGGTGACGAGGCCGCCGGCTGGCTCTCGCAGGTCCTCGGCGCCCCCAGCCGTCTGGTCCGTGTGCCGCCGGAACACGACCGGATCGCCGATGGCCTGACCCCTGGCCCGTCCCGCTATGCCGACATCAGTGCCGTGCACCTGCTGTCCCGCGACTCCCTCGCCCTCCTCAACCGGCGGATGGTCGAGCGAGGTGCCCCGCCCCTGTTGATGAACCGCTTCCGCCCGAATATCGTCGTCGACAGCCAGGACGAACGACCACGAGAGCGGCGACTGGACGGCCCTGCCGCATGCCGAGGACCGCGCACGCCGCATCAACATCGGCGGGGCCGAGTTGGGCTATGCCAAGCTCGCGGTTCGCTGTGCCGTCACCCTGGTTGCGCAGGAGATCGGAGCACGGCAGGGGCCGGAGCCCCTGTGCACACTCGCCGACTACCGGCGCGCGCCGAGCGGAGGTGTTGTGTTCGGCGCGAAGTTCTCCGTGATCACGCCGGGGAAGCTGACCGTCGGCGACCAGGTGGCCGTCAAGGAGTGGGCGACGCCGAACTATGAGGACACCTGGTCACCGCCACAACGTCCGGGGATATCTGACCCGGCCCGGACACGCCACGGGCCCCAGGGCTCATCCGCGATCTCACGGGCGTAGACCCTTGCGCCTACACGGTCGTCCTGGAACAGACGCGCCCTGTCCATAGATTCCCCCTGCGATCCTCAAGGGATCAAAGAGGATCACGGATGCGGGCCGGGAAACAGCCAGTCCACGGCCAACGGACCCCCTGCTGCCGCCTCCCGCTCGCGGACCCGGGTCAAGGCCGAGTGGAGCAGTACACCCTGCCGGGTGCAACCGCCTGTGATGACATCACGCCCATGAAAGACCCCTTCTCCTCTGCGGATACATCGACCCTGCTGTCCCCGGTCGGGTCCGTGGACCGGGACACCTTCCAGGAGAAGGTCGCCGCCCTCATCGAGGCCAAGAAGGCAGGCGAGACTGTCGAGAAGGGCGAGACCGCGGAGCCCACCGGCGCTGTCGACCTCATGGAGGCCCTGCGCGCCAGCGTGGAGCGCGCCCGCAGCCCGAAACCCACCGGAAGCAAAGCCAGCACCTCCACCTCCGGCAAGAGCGCCGCGAAGAAGCCGGCAGCGAAGAAGCGCGTCCGCTCGACGCCGAAGAAGGACCTCAGCGGCCTGTCGAAGGCCGACCTGTACAAGAAGGCCGCCTCCGCCGACATCCCGGGCCGCTCCCACATGAGCCGTGACGAGCTGGTCAAGGCGCTGTCCTCGGCATGAACGCGAAGGGCACGTCCCCCGGGAGACCCTGCGGCCGCCGGTGGACCCGATGCTCGCCCAGGCCGTGGAAGCGGTGCCCGGATCCGGCGTCCTGGGCGAGTTGGCCTACGAGCAGAAGTTCGACGGCTACGGGGCCCTCCTGCTCACGCCCGCCGCAGCCGGAAAGCGGCTGGTGCTGCAGACCCGGCGCGGGCGCCAGATCCAGGACCGGTTCCCCGACCTCACCTCGGCCGCAGACTGCTGCCGAACGGCTTGGTCCTCGACAGCGCACTCCTCGTGTCGGTAAGAAGCGTGTCACCAGCCGAAACGGCGGTCGTCAGTTCTCAGGGCTGGAGGGTCGGGGCAGTTCTGCCGTATCGGCCGACTCCGGGAGCGCAAGGCGGCCGACCTTCAGTTCGGATACGGCATCCATGGCCGAGCGGTACAGCTTCCGGGCACTCGCAAGATCGCTTCCCATGCTTGTAGTGATCGTTTCCCAGGCTGCCGTGTCAGAGGCGTGTGTGAGACTGCCGGGCAGCGAAATGGGGCAGCAGACAGCAAGGGTCGGATGCGATGGGATTCGAAGGCCAGGTCTGGCGACTGGTACGCCAGGATGAGCTGGTGGGCGAGGTCGTGATCGAGGAAGCCGACTTTCCCTGGCTTCGCGGACGCTTCATCGCTGGCTCAGCCTTCCCCGCTTTCGAGCCGTTGTTCGCGCGCTCGCGGGCCCTGGCCGACGCCGAGGACTGGGAAGGCTTCGACAGGGTCTACGAGGAGATCAGGAAGACCCTGTCGCTGGTCTCGCCTACGGGGCCGGTTGCCGCGTTCCTGCTCCACATCCAGGACGGTCATTCCTGGTTCCGGTGGAGCGATGAGCCGTTCGGTGACGCGGAGGATGAGGGGGATCACGTCGTGAAGGCATCGAGGGGCGTCGACCCCGAGCTGCCAGTGATGACATGGGAGCGGTTCTGGCAGCTCATCGAGGTTCTCGGTGGCGAGGCCCGCATGGAGACTTGTCAGGGGTTCGAGGAGGGCTGCGCGCGCCTGACCGAGATTCTCGTGCGCGAACCGGTGGGCCAGATCATCGGCTTCGGTGAGCGTCTCGCGGAAGCTCTGTACCGGCTGGACCAGGCGGCCTTCGGCACGCTGCCCGTCCTCGGGATGCAGTTGTCCAACGGCTCGCCGTTTCCGCAGTCGGATGACGGCTTTCTGTACTCGCGGGCTGCCGTCGTGGCCGCCGGCCGCCGGGCATACGAGGGTGTCTTCGGTCATCCGGAGCGGTTCGCGCCGTTCACCGCACGACACTGCGAAGAACTCCTCTACGTCCACGAAGAGGCATTCGAGCGGGTGACCGGAGCGGAATGGGACCGCCTCACCCGCTACGACTACGAGTCCTGCTCGAACAAGGATGGCTGGCCCGAGCTCCGCAGCTGACCGCCGATCCGCCACGAAGCTCGTCAACGAGCTTGTCGAAGCCGCCGACGAGAAGCAGCTGTCCAAGACGATCGCCCGCTACGGCCGCGTGGACCTTCTCTGCATCGACGAGTTGGGCTATCTCGAGCTCGACCGGCGGGGCGCCGAGATGCTGTTGCAGGTTCTGACCGAGAGGGAGGGAAAGAACAGTGTCGCCATCGCCTGTAACGAATCGTTCGGAGGCTGGACGAGGCCATTCACCGATCCCCGGCTCTGCGCGGCCATCGTCGACCGGCTCACTTTCAGCGGCGCGATCATCGAGACCGGCACCGAGTCCTACCGCTTGGCACAGACCAAGGCCAAGCTGCAGCGGACGCACACCCGCTCAGCCTGACGGACCCCCGCGCAGCCTCGGAAGACGGGCATCTCTACCCTTACCGCATGACCGACGCATCAGCCCTGGCCCCGTTCCGCCTGGACGAACGCAGTGAAGGCGATACCTCCCACTGCCTCTACCTGTTCGATGGCGACATGGAGCAGGTCGCCGATGTCTTCGACGAGCACGACGCCGAACGCCACGGTTACGGCTGGGAAGGCCTGGCCCAGTCACTGGCCCACTCCCACATGCCAGAAAACGGCGACAAGCGCCAGTTCTTCGGATCAGAGGCCGGCACCTTCGTAGTCACAAGCCCCGACCTCAAGGCCCTCACTGACCTGGCCGTGCTCCTACACGCCGCCTTCCACGACCGCGAGCTCCTCAGCCACTGCATCCAGGCGGCCAAGCCCCGCTTCCTCAACTGATAGAACCCGTGCGACCTGAGATGCGGGGTTGGCCCCTCACGGTGCGCAGAAGGAGCCTCGCTGGGAGACTCCGGAGATGACCACGCAGCGCCCGTTCACCTTGCGGGTGAGGGTGAGCACGTCCCGCGGTTCGCGGCTCTCCACCGAGGATTCGTAGCCGACCGCCACGTGCAACACCACCAGACCGTTGCGCCCGATGACCTCGCTCCTGTCCCGAATGGCCACCCACACCACCTCATCCGCTGGGGGCGCACCCCGCCCTGGAAGTGGCGGACGTTACCACTGCGCCAGCGATCCTCGCGACGGCACGCAGAAGCGGCCGGGAAGCCCCGCCGGGGCGCGTAGCAGTCATCCAGATTCAGATGCCAGCACGGCGCAGTTTGGTCAGCGATGCCACATGAAGGCGCGGCCACTCGCCGGTCTCGGTCCAGTCCCGCAGGCAACGCCAAGCCACGCCGGAGCAGCCCGCTGTCAGGGACATAACACCAGGCGCCGGCGCAACCGTCCTCCAGCTGACCTCTATCCGCGGCGACGTCAGCCTCCTGCTGCCGCTCGACGTGAGTGTCACGCCCACGGTTCTGGACGCCGACGAGTACGGCAACGCCCGGGCCAGTCAGGCGGAAGCCCGCTACGACTGGCTCGGCGGCCACCAACGTTCGGGGGAGACCCTCACGGGTCTCACTCTGATGGGCGTCCGCCTGTACGACTCCACCAAGGGCCGCTTCCTGTCCACCGACCCCGTACGAGGCGGCAGCTGCAACAGCTACGAGTACGTGTGCGGCGACCCCGTCAACATGGTCGACCTCGACGGGCGCATGACCGCGCTGGCCCTGGTCGGTGCCGCAGGACTCGGCGTGAGCGCAGGCACCGTCCTCGCCATCATCGGCGTCGGCGCGGTCGTCGCGATCATCGGCCTGATCTGGTGGTACGGGAAGGACTGGGCGATCCGCAAGGTTCGTACCCTGTGGAAGGAAGCCAAAAAGTCCGGTAAGGAAAAGGGCAACGACGTGCCCAGCTTTGCCAGAGGCCACCGCCGAGGGCCCGGCGAGTCCCTGGACAAGGCGACGGACCGCGTCATGAAGGGCGGTGGCTACCGGCCGCCGTACAAGAAGGGGCCCGGCTCCATCTACAACAAGGTCCGGAAGTACCTTTCCCGCAACTAGCACGTCTGAGGAAGGTGTGAGCGGCGAAATGACCGCACCGCACAAGGTCTATCTGCTCTGGCATGTCCACCACTACCCACAGGAGGGCGAGGGCGCCGGCCACTTCGTGGAGCCAGATGATTTCTGGGCCGACGAGCAGGCTGGAGACGACGTCAAACTGCTGGGTACTTACTCGACCCGAGAGGCCGCGCGGGACCGCATCGAACGGGCGCGCCTGCTTCCCGGCTTCAGAGAGGAACCCACCTGCTTCTACGTCGAGGAATCGGTCGTGGATCAGGATGAGTGGATTGAAGGCTATGTGACCGACTGACCGTCGGTCCCTCAGCCCGAACGGCCCGCCGACCTCGGCGGGCCGTTCGCGTTCCAGGTTTTCCCCAGCATGGCTACGACGACTTCTTGGGGGAGTCGTTTGTCGAGGAGTTCGGGAGGCGTATGGCGCGGGGTTGGGTGATCAACATCGATGAGTTTTGATGTCGCACGTTAGTGTGCCCCGGAGTGCACAGGCCTTGGCACCGCGGTTTCGACTCAGGGATCTTGCGTCTTCGCCGTTGCCCTGATCTGGCTCAGCATCTGGTCGAGGAGGTGGAGTGCCCGGCCCGTGAGCCGTGCCGACCGCACTGTCGGAATCCAGTTTTGACTGGTGAGGGCCTCGACCGCTGTGAGGAGGTTCTCCCGCTTGCCGACCGTGATGGTCCCCGCCAAGCGCACGTAGTCCCCGGGCAGGGTCCAGCCCGGATACTGACCTGCCAGCGTCCGCAGGCTGGGCAGCAGGTCCTGGGACGTGCCGGCTGATGGGAAGGCCGCCGCCAGGGCCGTCAGGGCCAGGCAGACAGTGACGCACTCCGTCTCCCACCGGTTCAGGAGCTGAGGAAGCGCCGCTTCGACGGCGACCCGAGCGCGTTCCTCACCAGCAGGATCCGCATGAGGATGCGCCTGGGGCCAGCATTCGGCCTCGTGCCGCTCGGTGACGGTGGCGATGGAGAACAGCAAGGACACCAGAGACATCCGCTCGCGCGGAGGAACGCGGTCATCGGCCGCGAGCGCCGCGAGAAGTGGGACGCCCTCATGCGTGAGCTCGTTGCAGGTGTCCTGGTGCAGGATTTCGTTGTAGAAGTCGCCCAGGAACTCCCGGTCGGAGTCGAAGGGAGCGTCGGCGAACAAGAGCTCCGCCTGCGCGGGTGCCGGCCTGTCGGCGAAGCGGTCGGTCACGACGGTGCGGAAGATCTCGCGGATTCGTGGCCCGGGGCCTGGTTCAGTGTTCGCGGCCGACGGGGTGGGCATGCTGCAGACCCTAGTGCCAGGGCTCGGGGCCCTGCTGGCGGGATGTGCTGGTCAGACTGCTTCGGCCCGATCGGCCTGGGCTTTGGTGTGGGCGAGGCGGTAGGACTCGGTTCCGGTCTGGACGATGTTGCCGCCGAAGGTGAGCCGGTCGACGATGGCCGCGCAGAGCCGGGGGTCGGTGAACGTTTTCGTCCAGCCTCCAAACGATTCGTTCGAGGCGATCGCCACGCTGTTCTTTTCCTCGCGCTCAGTCAGAACCTGGAAGAGGAGTTCGGCGCCGCGGCGATCGAGTTCCATGTAACCGAGTTCGTCGATGCAGAGCAGGTCGACGCGGCCGTAGCGGGCGATGGTCTTGGTCAGCTGCTTCTCATCGGCGGCCTCGACGAGCTCGTTCACGAGTTTCGTGGCCAGGGTGTGGCGGACCCGGTGGCCCTTCATGGCGGCCTCGGTGCCCAGCGCGATCAGCAGGTGGGACCTGCCGGTGCCGGAGTCGCCGATCAGGCAGAGAGGCTGGCCTTTGCGGACCCACTCGCACTTGGCGAGGGTGTGGATGGCGGCGGGGTCGACGTTCGGGTTGGCGTCGAAGTCGAAGGCCCGCAGAGACTTGTCGCGAGGGAGGCAGCGGCTTTGAAGCGGCGCTCTGACCTGCGGCGGGCGCGGTCGTCGCACTCGGACATCAGGAGCTCGGCCAGGAATCCGCGGTAGGACATCTGCTCGCCAGGACCAGGCGCCCGTCGTCGAAACGAGGCAGTGGCAGTCCGGCCAGCACCGCCCGCAGCCGGCCGATATCGATCCGGCCGTGGTTCAGGCCGCCGTACAACGCTCCGTGCCCACGCCGATGCTCGGGCACCAGTGTCAAGTCCACCGGGGACTTCACCGCACCGTCCGCACACAGCACCGCGTCCACCAGATCGTTCGAGCTGAGCGACGTAGTCTCTTGCCGTGCCTACTCTTCTGGACCTTCTGCAGTCCCTTGAAGAACTGCCTGCGGAAGCGGTCAACTACGCAGCCGAGCCTTGGACGGCTGCCTCAGATGCGGCCGTCGCAGCGTTCGACGCACCGCCGCCTGGCCACGACGCATACCTGGACGTGCAACGCTGAGCACCACCAGGTAGCAGCAACAGGCCGTCGACCGTCGTTGATAAAGAACAAGCTTAGCCCCACCGCCCGGTGTGCCAGCGTCTCCACCTGGACAGTGGTCGTAGCCGGCCCGGCTCCCGCCTCGGATACCGTGTTTCTCTACGGGGTGCCATAACGGATGTGACGCCCCCCACCGGAGGTAGTCAGCGTATGAGTTCAAAGCGCAGCAAGAATCCAGCCCTGCCCGTACTGGACGACGCATTCCGACTCGAGTCGGTCAAGGATGCCGAAGAGTCCACCCGTGACTTGGCCGCGCGGCTGGCCACCACCGAGCTGCGCCGCGCTTCCCACCCGGGCCGGGTCACCTGGGAGCCCACCGATCAGGCCGAGCCCGTGCCGGTCCCGCCGACTGTGGTCGACGGTGACGGGGACCTGTGGCTGCGGGACCGGGGCACTGGCACCTGGACCATGCCCGAGTTCAACTCGGAGGAGTTCCCGGCCCGCTGTGGCGAGGTACTGACGTGGAACCAGCTTGCCCGCGAGTTCGGCCCGCTGACCGCACTGGCCGACGACCGACGCATCGGCGGCGGCCGGCGCTGACCGCGCAGCCTTCTGGGAGGACAGTGCCCCTGAAGCGCCCGTTACGGGTATCTGGGGGCTCCAGCTCACCGCCGAGCTCGACGATGGCGGCGAGCAAGGAGCGGTTCGACGCCGAGTTCGCCAAGGGCCGCGAAGCGGCTGGCCACGGCCAGGGCCCGTAAGCTCATCACCGCCCTGGTCGGCAACCCTTAGTCCTGACCCTCCACGCCGCGAAACTCTCCGAAAGCTAACCCGGAGACCCAGCCGGCCCGGCTGCGCCCCGCCAGGGCCCCGGTCCAGCGAGGTCCAGATGGGGAACTTGGCGGCCGGGCAAGCCAGCGCGTCTGGGCAAGCCTGAGGAGACCCTGGGCAAGCCCGTCCGGGGGCTTGCCCAGGGCCGCGACCCGGTCGGTTCAGCGTCGGTGGCGCCAGTGCTGGTGGACCCTGAGTACTTCGTAGCTCCATCCGGTGTGCGGACGGGTCGCGACCGGGTTCGTCCAGCCGAGCTGTTCGGCTACGGCCGGGAACCGTCTCCGACCGTGACGAGCGCGGACAGGAGAGGCTCTCCCCTCCGACCGTCTTCGTCTACCAGCCACAGGAGCACGCACTGGTCGTCGGCGTGCAGGCGGGGCAGGCCCGGCAGGCGCTTTTGGATCTGGGGCCAGGTCGCAGTCCGGGGACGGGTCCCGCGCGAGTGTCACCGACAACACCACGCGGGGCTCTCACCTGGGGGCCCGGGAGGTATCTACGGACGTACCGCGGCAACGTCGTCGGCCTCCCACAACGCCCGGGTCAGCCTCGCCTCCGATCTCCAGCGCCGCATTCGGCCTCGACGGCGGGTGCCGCCTTTGATGGCCGGCCGTGCTCGGCCAGGCCGACGCGGGCGCCCGTTGCCCCGGTCGGCGTCGGCGGCTTGGCGTTACTGGGCGAGGAGGGCGCTGACGGTCTTGCCGCCGGCCGCGCGGCGGGTGACCGCGGTGGCGCGGGCGAGGCGGTTGACCAGGGCCAGCCGAATCCTCCGGTGCCGCCGTTCAGGTCGGGGGTGCGCATATGCGGGGCCCGCGGATTGCGGTCGTGGACGGTCCCTCGATGCTGTCCGGGTGCGCGGTCAGGTTCAGGAGGCAGGTGCCGCCTCCGTGGCGCAGGGTGTTGGTGACGAGCTCCGAGACGACCAGTACCACGGTGTCGGCCGCCTCGGTCGCGATCGGGTGTACGAGGCGGTCGAGGAAAGCCCGAGCGCTCTCGCGCGTGCCGGCGGCGGATGTCGCTGAGCGGACGGTTGCGACGTTGACGCTCATCGTGTCCATCAGGTCACCCTGGTCTCCGGTCAATGCCCGGTGCCCGTCCGGCGACCGGCTAACCCGGCAGCGACAGGGCCTCCGACGCTGATGGAATGATCACGCGCGTAGCCCGCGGCGGCTGCGGCGCGAGCCAGACGTGGTGCCACCTGCCGTAGCGGCTGTGGCCGCACCGATAGGGAGCCGCCCCTACCCCCGTCTTCGTTCGAGGTTGATTACCTCACTGCCGAACACGCGGAAATCTGTGTCCGCCGGAGTAGACATTGGGTAGCGAGCTGGTTATGGTTTCTCACGTAACCAAGAAGGACCGCAGGGCCTGGCAGAGACGAACTGCCGGGCAGCAGTACACGCAGTTGCAGTTCGCAGGACGGTGCGGTGACGGAGTTCCGAAGCCACGGTTGTTGCAGGACGGCGACGGGACTGGTGACCGGACCGGGTGGCCCGCAGTGATCAGGGGCCGCCGTGAGTAGTACCGCAGTGGCAGTACCCGCAGTAGGTGCAGTTGGCAGTACCAGCGGTGAAGTCAGTGAGTGGTTCCTCGGTGAAGGCGTCGGCTGCGGGCGCGCGCACCGGGAGGTTCGGCAGTGGGGTTCTAAGCCAGAGTAGATGCAGGATGGGCGACGGGGCTGGCTGCCGAAGGTGGTGCTGTGAGAGGCCACCAGCAGTACGCGACACCAGCAGTAAAGGGCAGTACGCGCGTTACCAGCAGTTCGCAGTATCAGCAGTACGCAGTTCCCGTTTGGTAAGTGATTGATCCAGAGGAAAAGAACGGAGGAGCCGAGCGCCATCAGGATCGCCCGGGCGAGCAGTACGAAGCCCGGGTACCGCAGGACATCGATAGTGAGGTGGTCTCCGGTCACGCATCCGCGATCCCCGCACCCCCGGCAGCGTTCAGGCCGGCCGTGCGGAAACAGTAGGCCGGCGCAGTATCAGGGCCGGCAGATGGTGTGAGTAGTTCCTTCGGGGCCCGGGTGCCAGTACGGCACCCGGGCCCCTCCACGCGTTCCACAGAGAGGTGCAATGACAGCAGACGACTCGTTCGGCCGTCTCGATGACGACGACTACCCCGCCTACACGATGGGCCGGGCCGCCGACATGCTCGGCACGACCCAGGGCTTCCTCCGCGCGATCGGCGAAGCCCGCCTCATCACGCCGCTGCGCTCCGCCGGCGGACACCGCCGCTACTCCCGCTACCAGCTGCGCATCGCCGCCCGCGCCCGCGAGCTCGTCGACCAGGGCACCCCCATCGAGGCCGCCTGCCGCATCGTCATCCTCGAAGACCAGCTCGAAGACGCCCAGCGCCTCAACGCCGAATACCGCCGCGCTGCCGAATCAGCGAATCCACCCGTCGCGGCTTGAGCGGGGGCCGCGCATGCCAGTCCTCGGCGGCCCGCGCGCACCCTGCCACGGCATGACGCGTACTCGTTTCCTGTGGTGACAGCGTGTGAGGGCGTGTAGCGTCTGCGTCAGCTGTCGTGGTTCGGAAGTTCCCTTTGCCCACGCCTCGGCGTGGGCGTTTTGCTGTGCTCTGCCGCAGGAACCAGGGCGATCATCCGCCTTCCGCATGCTCTGGGAGGCGTTCATCGACTGGAAGGCATGAGACATGACTACGGGAACTGTGAAGTGGTTCAACGCGGAGAAGGGCTTCGGCTTCATCGCTCAGGACGGCGGCGGCCCGGACGTCTTCGCCCACTACTCGGCGATCAACTCCTCCGGCTTCCGTGAGCTCCAGGAGGGCCAGGCCGTGACGTTCGACGTCACCCAGGGCCAGAAGGGCCCGCAGGCCGAGAACAGCAACCCGGCCTGACCCTTCCCGGCCCCGTGGGCCCCTGAGCTTGCCGCAAGGCCCTGCTCTCTCCGGTTCGTTTCCGGACGGAGCAGGGCCTTCGTGTTCTTCCGCTTAGGGCCTGGGCCTTTGGGGTGTCTCTGGGCGTGCGTCTCGGTGGCTATGCGGCGGGGGTGAGTTCTGCTTGGCCGAACAGCAGGGCCCAGTCGGTGGGGAGCTGTTGGAGGACGCGGTGGGTCAGGTCGGGGCCGGCGTGGGCTGTGACGGCGGCGAAGACGGCGCCGGTGTCCCAGCGGGTGGTGGCCAGGGATGTGCCTGAGCGGGTGGCGAGGTCTTTGATGAAGTCCCAGCCGGCCAGTGGCTGGGTGTCGGGGACCTGTACGGTCAGCACGCGTGCCGCCTCCAGGGGCAGGCAGCGGGCCAGGTCGCCGCGTTCGTCACCGGTCAGTTGACGTCCGAGTCCGGCGAGCACCACGCGGACCGCTTCTTCGGCCCGTTCACGGGTGGGGTAGGCGCCTTCGTATCGGACCTTCTCCAGCATCTGCTCGTATGCCGTCGAGCACGGCTGCTGGTGCGTGAGCGGTACGCGCGCGTCGGTGATCACTGCGGGACATGCCTTTCAGGAGCCGTGGGAGCGCAGGCACGTGGCACTCCCGGATTTCGTCAGTTGGGCTGGGGGCGGCCGAAGAGGAGGTCGTAGCCGACGGGGAGCTGAAGCAGGATCTGCTCGGTCAGGTCTTCGCCTGCCGTGTCGGCGACGGTGGACAGCGCGGCGCTGACGTCCCACGTCGCGGCCTGCTCGGTGGCGCCCTCGATCCAGGCGGCGGTCGCGCGGACGAATCGCTCGGGGGGGAAAAAAGCGGCTCGGCGCTCTGCAGCGGGTTGAGCAGGATCAGGGCGAAGCCTTCCGGCAGACGTGCCGCGAGCTGGGCGCGGACCCTGCCGATCAGGTGGGCGCCGAGCAGGGCGAGCACGACGCGCGCCGCACGTTCGGCTTCCTCCGCTGTGTCGTATTCGCCGCGTTCCTTCACGCGGTCGAGGAACGCTTCGCGTCGCAAGGTCATCAGCCGCCCCCTTGGTGTTGTCGGTTCCATAGGGGTGCGGAGGGCGGGGAGGGGCAGATCAGGTGGCCGTCCTCCACACCGGTTCCCGACTGGGTCAGCCGGAGATCTCCTTGTGGCCAGAGCCGGCACCGATGGAGACCTTGCGGGGCTTGGCGCGCTCCGCGATCGGGATGCGCAGGGTGAGAACGCCGGCGTCGTAGTCGGCCTGGATGCGCTCGGTGTCGAGGGTGTCGGCGAGCATGATCTGGCGGGAGAAGACGCCCAGCGGCCGCTCGGACAGCTCCATCTTGACGTTGTCGACCTTGGCCGTCGGCCGTCGCTCGGCCTTGACGGTCAGCGTGTTCCGCTCGACGTCGATGTCGAGCGCGTCCGCGGTCACGCCGGGGACATCGAAGGCCACCACGTACTCGTCACCCTCGCGGTAGGCGTCCATCGGCATCACCGACGGCTTCGACCAGGTACCTGGGCCCATCAGCTGCTGCGCCATCCGGTCCAGCTCACGGAAGGGGTCAGTGCGCATCAACATCGTGAAACACCTCCAGCAGGTTCGAGCGGTTGCTGCCAATGCGCTGCACAGACCCTGTTGTAACATGTCATCTAATGGATGACGATCATATCGTCGTCAGCCTGATGACAATCGAGGGGGTGCCCGTGACCACAGCCCACCAGCCACCTGTGCCCGGCCCAGAGGCCCACAGTCCGGCGTCCTTCATGGCCGCCGCGGCAGCCCTGGCCGCCATGGACGAAGCCCTGCGCGGTGCCCAGAACGACACGCCCGACACCGCCGGGCCCGGCCCCGAGCAGGCTCTGGCCTCCCTGATGCTGCTGCGGCAGGTGCGAGAGCAGCTCGCCGGCTGGGATGATGGCGATTCTTGAAAATGGCCGCTGGTGTTCTTCGCCTCACTTCGTTGCTGTTTGAACGGTGTGGGGAAGGTGGGGAGCCTGAGAGCATGCGTGGGCCCCGCCGACCGTCAGGTCGGCGGGGCCCGGTGATGGTGGATCTCAGCTGGTGGTCAATTGATCAGTCCGCACTTCGAACTCGGTCTCTCCTTCGAGAGATTCGAGCCCCCAGGGAGTGATGGAGATCTTGGCCGTATCCGAAGTGCCGGCGGTCAGGACGTCACAAAGGACGCCGACCTCGACGGGGTAGCGGGAGTCGGGGGTCAGGTCGTCGCCGGAGAAGACGGGCCACTTGTCGATGAAGGCCCACTGCTGGTGGTGGGCGTCGGTGAAGCGGACCTCGACGAGGCCGGGCTGGGGTTCGTCGTCGACCCATCGGACCGCTTCGCAACGCAAGAAGACCATGGGCAGACTCTGCCAGTAGGGCCCTGCCATCGGCAGCCGGTTTTCCAGGCTGCCGACAGCTGATGGTGGTGTCACGGAGCCCGGCGGAGTGGGACGACATCGGGAAGGCCGGTCGGGATGGAGGGTCGGGCGGCTTCTGGCGTCGCGAGGAGGGCGACGATTGTCACGGGCTGTTGGCAGTGGGGGCAGTTGCGGGTTGCCGTGGGCTCTAGCGGGTCCCGTTCCGGGGCCTGGCGGTAGGCAGGTCGTGCCGCGGGTTTCGGTGTCGTCGGCAGACCGGGCATCACGGGAGGCGGGGCCGCGGCGGGGTAAGGCGTCTCACCGAGGCGGCGGGCTCGATCCTGCTCTCGGGCCTGCTCTCGGTAGCGTTCGGCATCCCTGCGGCAGGTCGGGGAACAGTAGACCTTCCGGATGGTCTTGGCCGAGTCGAAGGTTCCGTCGCAGACCGGGCAGATCCGGCTCTCCATCGCGTTCTTGCTGGCACGGGCCGCGGTCCGGCACTCCGGGGAACAGAAGATCCGGCGAGGGCTGATGTCGGTGGTGAACTCGTTCCTGCACTGCGGGCAGGTTCGCTGGACTGGGATGCGCCGACGGTTCTGTTCGCGGCAGGTGGGAGAGCAGAACACCTGACGGCTGGTGCGTTCGGCGACGGTGAAGACGGTCTCGCAGTGCGGGCAGAGACGGGCCATCTCGGATGGAACCTCGGTGGTGTCGGGGCTGGAGCCGTCAGGAGACACGGGCGTTCACCCCGGCACGGAGGGTTTCGGCCTGGGTCCGGTGGCCGCGCAGTCGGTAGGAGGGGCCGTCGATGCCGGCGACGGCGGCCCGGTGCAGGAGCCTGTCGAGCATCGCGGCGGCGACGGTGGCGTCACCGAAGGCTCCGGCCCAGTCAGCGATGCCGACATTCGTGGTCAAGATCGTGGACGATTTGAGATACCTCTGGTTGATCACCTGGAACAGGGCGGAAGCGCCGTCCTCGGGCAGCGGGAGGTAGCCCAGTTCGTCGATGACCAGAAGTTTCGGGCCGGCGAAGAAGTTCATGCAGGACTTCCACCGGCCTTCGAGAGCGGCCTTGTGGCAGCGGGCCGAGAGCTCGGCGGCGGTGGTGAAGTAGACGCGGTGCCCGGCTTCGACCGCGGCCCGGCCGAGGGCGACGGACAACATGGTTTTGCCGACTCCGGGCGGTCCGACGAACAGGACGTTGGAGGCGTCGTCGAGGAATCGCAGGGTGGCCAGGTCGCGGATGAGTTTCTCGTCGACGCCGGGCTGGGCGGCGAAGTCGAAGTCGTTCAGGGTCCAGGGCTCGGGCAGGCAGGCGAACCGGAGCCGGGCCGCGAGCCGGCGGGCTTCGGTGGCCTCGACCTCGATCTCCAGGAGCCGTTCCAGTGCCGCGGTCAGTGACATCCGTTCGCTCCGGGCCTGGTCCAGGACGCGGTTGAGTGCCTCGGCGGCATCGTTGAGTTTGAGGTAGGACAGGTGGCCTCGCAGCTGCTGGAAGCGGCGTGCTTCGCTCATCTGCATCGGCGACGATGGCGTACTCACTCCTCGTTCTCATCCTTCGGTGAGGGAGCTGTCCGCAGCCGGTCGGCCACGGCGGCATAGTGGGACAGGTCGATCACGACCCGTTCGGCCGGATCCCCGGCCGCAGGACGGCCGCGCAGACGCTCGGCCTCTGCGAGAGCGGTCGCCGAGGGCGGCCTTCGGACCTTGGTCTTGCAGGGGGCCCGGTCGGAAAACGACGCGAGCACGGCTCGCTCCAGTGCGATGACGTGGCCGTCGTCGCGGATGGTCTGCCCGGATCCCCGAGGGGCCCGGCGGTGCTGGGCGATGACCGCCCGACCCGCCGTGGCGATCCGCAGGATGTCCTCGCCCAGGCGGTTGAGGATCATCACCTGGATTCCGGGCAGGCCAGGAGGGACGGAGTAGAAGTTCCCCTCGAACTGCACCAGGCTCTGCGGGCTGACCGTCCGCTCGACTTCCAACTCGGCCGGGAACGGTCGCACCGGGATGTCCAGCATCGGCTCAGCCGCGGCAAGCTCACCGACCGTGGTGGCGATCCCGTCGATGCGGCGGCGCCGCTCGTCCATCCGGGCGGCGAGTTTGTCGACGCCGGACTGGGCCTGGACGACGGTCAGCCCGTCGGGGACCGTGCGCCACCATCGTTGGGCGGCGGAGTGGTTGGTCTTCTCCACCACTCCTTTGCGGTTGCCGCGGCGGGGCGGGCAGATATCCACGCCGGCTCCGTAGTACTTGGCGACGGCGGCGAAGGAGGAGGAGGAGGAGGTCATCTGCCCGCTGGAGGGGTAGCAGACCGTCGCCATCCGGTCGAAGCGCCACCGGCGGGCCGTTCCGCCGAGCTTTCGCATGACCTCGTCGAGAGCCTGGACCAGGTGGGGGAAGTCCTCGGACTCCGAAAGGACCGCCCGCCACCGGCCCGAATGAGCAAGCGCCCCCACCAGCAGGTGGGCGTGCTCACCCACTCCCCACCCCTCCGGCGGATTCGGCAGCTCCAGCCAGTCGAACTGGATCTCCTCACCGGGCGGATGCGCGATCACCGCGACGTTCCTGCCGGTGGAGGCGTGACACGGTTCGCAGTGCGGGCGGACCTGATAGCGGCGCAGGGCCCGGGTGAAGGTGGAGTACGCGCCCTCGTAACCGAGTTCGGACACCTCATCGAACAAGGTCGAGGCCCACAGGTGCGGGTCGTCGGCCAGGCGCTGGCGGCAGTAGGGCAGGAACGGCACGAACGCGTCCGGTCCCTCGCGTCGCTCGCCGGGGGTTCGCTCGCCGTTCAGATAGGCACGGATCGTCTTGCGATCACGGCCCAGATGCCGCGCGATCGCCGAGATCGTCCATCCCTGACGACGCAGAGCATGAGCGTCCACGTCTTCCTCCCGAGTGAGCATTCAGGCCCCCGAACAGGCCGAACTCCAAGCTCACGCAGGCTTTCCACGACACGCCGACACCAGTTCGACACGCCGGGAGGATCACACAATGGATGGGGAGATCAAGAGAGCAGGTTTGCCCCACCCCAGAGCGACAAGTGGGGAAATCCAAATATCCCCATCATTTGCCCAGGGGCAGGCCGAGGCCGAGCGCCTTCGCGAGCAGAGGGAACGGGCAGAGTCCAGGGGAACCGCCGAGGCCCGCGCCCTGGCCAGGGCCCGCACCGAGAAGGCCGGACTTACCCGCCTCCCGCGCCAGGCCACGGCAGCCGCGTCCGAGCTCCTCGACCGTACCGCCTGAACTCCGTGCCCAAAGTCCTTGAGACCGCACGCCGTACGGCGGGCCAGTACATGGCTATCACCGGGCGATCGAGGCCAGGCCCCGCTCCCGTCTCTGGCGGACAAGCCGCACATCGCGGAGGCGGTGGAGCGGCAGACCGTCGCGATGCGGGAGTTGTCCCGCCGGGACTTCCCCGAGCCCGACCTCGTCCCGGACTACGCGCCGGCACCGATCAAGCAGGGTCCCCAGCGCCACCGCCAGACCGCGGCGACCGAAACCGCTGCCATGCGCCGGGCCCGGACCGAGCGCGCTACCTGGAAGGGGCAGGCCACGACGGTGTGCTTGACAGGGCAGCGAGGGCATCGCAGCTGGGGCGTGGCCTGAGTCGAGTCGGAAGGCGATCTGGTTGGTGTACTCGGCTGGTGACAGGATGTGTTGGCGGGAGAGACGGGGGAATTTGTGCGCACGGACAGGCGACAGATCCAGACGGCGGTGCTCGGAGGGGCGGACTCGGATGAGCCGTTGATGCTGCCGATGGAAGCGATCGAGCTGGATTCATTCCGCCGTGTCCACGAGGACGACACCTTCTGGTGCGGGACTCTGCTCGGCGGCTGCGGCGGGCAGCTGACCACGAAGCTGTACACGGACCGGGCTTGTCATTTCGCGCATTACCCGGATCCGGCCGGGCTGCCGCACGTGTGCGGGCGTCGCTCCCGCGGCGTGGACAGCGCAGACCACCTCTATGTGCGGTCGGCGGCCGCGGCCTGGCTCGCCGGCTGCGGGGAGCAGGCGACCTTCGACTACACCCGCACCGAAGGGGCGCCGATAGGGTCCATTGTGGATGTGCGCTGGCGGCATGGCGCTCTGCGGGTGCATCTGGACCAGGCGGTGGCGCCGGTGTGGGACTGCGCTGTCGAGCCGGTCCTCGGGACGATGGTGCCGGTCGACCGCGACACGCTGATCCGCCGCTGGTACGTGCACCGGATCCGCCTGAACAGCGTCGGCACCGCGCGCCACGTGCAGATCGGGACCGAGGCATTCGCCCGGCCGATCGAATGGTTCGCTCTGGACGAATGCGAGATGACGGAGCGCGGGTTGTCGACGCCGGCGATTGAGAAGATCGTCCAGGCCCGCACAGCGCCGCGGCCATCGCTGTGGTCGCCCGGTAAGGCGAGGAAAGTGGCGGAGCCGGAGGCACGCGCCCGGGCGCTGCTGCGCCGACTGGTATATGCACGTAGTCGGATCGAGTCCGTGCCCGTGGTGAAACAGGTGTGCGCGGACATCGAGAATCTGACGGATGTGGACGGGGAGCTCCAGGAGCAGCTCGAGACTGCCGTTCGCTACGCGAGGGCCTGGCTGGTCGAGCAGGGCGAGGAGCGCCGCAAGCTGTTCGACAACTTGAACAAGGCTGTCGCTGAGCAGAAGCCTGGGCGGGTGCGCAGGCTTCTGATGTGCGTCAACGCGACGGCAGCTGAGGATCACACGGACGCCGAATCCGCCGTCTACGAGCGGGCGACCACGTACTTCGAGAGCCTGGACGACCTCATCCGGGACGCAGTCGAAGCGGAAGCCGACACGGAGAAGGCAGCGCACAGAGCGGCGGCTCGGGTCCGCAACGCCCTCCAGCGTCTTCGCGGGTACGACGCGTACACGCCCAACCTGCGCTCCCAGGTGGAGGAGCTTGCGCGGTCCGCAGTGTTGGCCGGGGAACTGCTGACCCGTGTTGAAGCGCGGCGCGTGGAGGTCTGGAAGAAGCGGGCGGCAAGGAGGCCGCAGGATCAGCTTCGCGTGGCGCGGCGGTACTGGATCCAGCGGAGCTGTCCGCGCTGCAACGCGCAGCAGGGCAAGGCCTGTGTGCTGGTCGAGGGGCCCAACAGCGGGAAGCCGCGCAAGGACGGCCACAACGAGCGGATGCAGCTGGAGTTGGATGAGCGGAAAGCCGCACGAGAGCTGGCCCGGCAACAGAAGAAAGCCCGGCAAGAGGTCGAGGCTTCTGCCGAGCGGATGCAGCCGGCCCCGGAGGCGCACGAGAATGAGGTCAGCCCTGCACGTCCGCTCCAGGAGCAGCGGCTGCAGTCGGGCCGGAAGGGCCAGGCGCATGAGGCGAGGGTGAAGGCCGCGGCCCGGCTGCACCACCAGGTGCCACGCGGCGACTGGTACCGAATGACATGCCCGCGATGCTACGCCGGCCCTGACAAGCTGTGCGAGAACGACGATCGAGTCGGCCCCAGCGCGAAGCGGCAGCTTCCCCATGACGAACGCCTGCGCCGCGTTCTTGAGAGCAGCGACCGCAGTGTCCCCGGCAAGCATCAGAGGGGCGCCCGCGAGGAACGTCGGCATCAGGCTCCGCCGCCTGTCCGGGCTGAAGCCCGGCTTCCTCGGCCGCGCAGGAGAGAGCGGGAACCACAGGAGACCGCGGGCTCGGCGGCGCGGACGTGGCATGCGAAGGAGGTCACCTGCCCGAAGTGCCAGGTTGGCCCGGACCTGCCCTGCGTGCCCCGCGGCCTCCATCATGAGCGGGTGGAGTGGGCGAAGGAGTTCACCCGGAAGTTGTGGGGCTAAGGCACCCGCCACTGCGCCGCCCGGCCAACGCGACGCTGGGCCGGTTCCAGTGGCAACGATCTGCTGGAGGCAGCCTCTCCCTTCCTTACGCCGTAAAGAAGGACGTCGCATTTCCTGACACCACCGGCCTGGGTGTCCCAGGCAAGACGGCGTACTCACGGCGCGGGCAGCTCAGGTGCCACCCTCCTGCCCGGAGGGACCAGCTGTCCGGCTGACGAGTGGTGTGGGGACTCCAGTGCCGGCCGGGTGCACTTCCAAGCCGCCGTCGGCGTTCAGCACGGGACGACGGCCTGGATAGGTGCGCCTTGCGGCCTCCACGTCACGCTCGTCGAAGTCGCCGGCGAAGACCAGTACGCCGTGGACGAGCTCCGCCTTCGGTGCGGCGGTGGGCCAGCGGGCGAGGAGGGCCTCCGCGGTCATGGGTGCTGCTGGTGGCGGCAGGTCCGGTCCGGGCATGCGCGGCGTCCTCTCGTTCGGTGACCGACGTTCCGTTACTGCAGCTGCTCCGTCTGACGGTGCCGGTCGTGGTGTTGGACTGCTTGCTCGGGAAAGGCGCGGGCCATCCAGTCCGCTGGGGCGCCGACCTGGTGCAGTGTTGCGATCTGCCGGTCGTAGTGGTGCCCTTCGGGGCTGGCGTGGACGCGCAGGTAGATGGGGTCGTCGTTGCCGGTGGTGTGGCCGTCGAAGTAGAAGGCGCAGGTGTGGTCCCACTGGTAGGGGGCGTCCGGCTCGGCGCAGCGGCAGAACCGGTGGGCCACGCGAACCGGCAGGCCCCAGCGCGGGTGGCACAGCCGGTGCAGGAGCTGGTCGTGCCGGCGGGCCCGGGGATGGGCGGTGCGTGCGTCGATCTTCCAGCTGTCGCCGTCGTCCCAGCACTGGACGCGGTAGAAGGCTGCGACGGTGTGGAAGAGCGCGATTCGCCGCAGCAGCCCGCTGCCCACCGCGGCTCGGCGGGTCCGTGAGGCTTCGAGGCTGGGATAGGCGCTGAGGTGGCTGGATTCCACGCTGTCGAGCTGCGGGGTCGTCCACAGTGGCCGCAGACCGGTCTCGTCGCACCAGTGCCGGTGCCGGCGCTCGATGTCTGCCCAGCCCTCCGTCAGCCCCTTGGGCAGTGTGAGTACGAGGGTGGCTGTGTGACCAGGGTCTTTCACGGTGTGCAGGTGGAGCTGTCGGCCGCCAGCCTCGATGCCGCTCATCCGCAGGCCGGGAATTCCGTGCGGGTCGTCACCACTTCCTGGTGCGGGAGTCGGGGGCAGCAGCCGGCTCAGGCAGTGCTCGGGGAAGGAGTATCGCCCCAGGCCCATGTAGGCGTCGAGGTGCAGCGCGAGGGACGTGGCGCTGCTGCTCAGCGAGGTGATGCCGAAGGGGTGTGCGCACAGATCCGGAGGAGTGCCCAGTCGCTCGAGGACGAGGCTCTCCAGCCGTGCCTGCGCCGGGGAGGCCGCGGGAGTCGGGTGGCTGGTGCGGCGGGAGTGGCCACTGCACTCGGACCAGTAGCGGAGTTTGCGGGATTCCCACGAGGAGCGGTCACTCACGGCAGTGCCTTCCTGACGCGCCTCCGCCCGATCCATCCCGGCACGTCATGAACACTGACGAGCTGCTGGTGCGATTCCTTGGTACAGGCCGGTGCACTGCCACGCTCCTTGCGTTCCGGTACGCCGGATCGGGCGGCGGTCGGAACGTGGCCCGCCTCGGGCCACCGCCCATCATCCAGCCGGAGACTGTGCCAGCTCGGGCGACACCGTCAGGGCGAACATCCCCGCGGGTGCGGGGAGCAGCCGTCCGGCCGGAGTGTGCAGGTCGGAGCGAGGGTTGCACCACTCCCGCATCGGTGGGGAGCACCGCGAGCGCGGCGAGCATCCAGTCGACCTTGGCGGACCACCCCTGCGCCGGCGGAATGTGAGCCCATCTACGACCTCGCCGGTCCACCGTGCGTTGGCGGGGAACCAGCAGCGACCTGGCCGACGGTCCCACCTACTCGTCAAGCGGCCTCTCGGAGGCGTGCCATCAGCTCGTCGACACCAGCCACGTCACGATGCACGCGGAAGTGCGGGGCCAGGCTTTTCACGAGGGTCACGCAGCGGTCTGCGCCGATTCGGGAGGCCAGATCCAGAGATTGGGTGGCGGCGGCCGCTGCCTGTTCGATCTCTCGGGCCTGTAGCAGGCTGCGTGCTTCCGACGCGAGAAAAACACCGCGGGTTTGTCCCGTGAGCTGGGTAGAAGGGCCAGTCCTTCGCCGATGTGAGTTCTGGCCTTGGCGGGCTTGCCGAGTCAAGGAAGCAGTGGCCTGAGTCGACAGCGAGGTCCGCAGGGCTCATCCAAGAGCACCAGGATGGTGTCGCCTCTCGAGTGTCCGACTGGAGCTCGCGTTCGGCTGTAGCCAGGTCGGCGTGGCATTCCCGGCCGGCGCCTGTGGCCGCGTGGGCCCGTGCCCGACGTAGGTGCAGGAGGGAGCGGGCTGCAGGGTGCCTGGTCCGCGTCAGTGCGCTGGACAGCGGTGCGATTGCGTTGCCGGGCTTGTCCAACCAGATCGCCTGGTACGCGAAGTCGGAGAGAATTCCGGCGCCCATGTCCCTGTCTCCGGCCGCGTGAGCGCTCGTGAGGGCGGCGTTCCACAGGCGCCCGGCAGTGAAGTGTTGGCCCTGGTCGAAGCGATACCAGCCGCAAGTGGAAGCCAGTGACGCGGCGAGCAGGTGCAGCCGCTGACCGTTGTCAGCGCTGTATCTGCCGCCTGCGATCAGATCGGTGACCGTGTCGAGATGAGCATCCAAGAGTTTCGCCGCGTGCTGTCGCTGCTCGGTCGGCAGGCCGGTCAGACGAGTGCTGGCCGATTCCAGCCAGTCAACCAGGTCGGAGCCTGTCCTGTCGTGGTCCAGGGCGGCGGTCAAGCGCCCCGGTTCACGGTCGGCCCACTGGGCGGACAGGCCGGCGAGCGCGACGGCCCCGAAGGCCATGAAGTTGCGGCGGTCCATGAGGTCCTTCTGAGCGGCTCGTAGGGCTGGGACGGTGTTTGCCTGGCCGAGCGGGAAGGGGTCCTCCCGGCCAGGCAGCCAGTGTGGCCACAGGTGCCGGTTCAGCTCGTCGGCCGGTACGGCGAAGACAGCCGCAATGAGGAGCTGGGACTCCAGGGAGGGTGTCTTATGGCCGTTCTCCCATCGGCTGACGGCAGGTACGTCGATGCCAGATCGGAGGCCTTCCGGGCGGGCGGCGGCTGCGCTGTGCAGGGCCTTGACCAAGTCCTTCTGGGACCAGTCGCGCAGCTGCCGCGCGTAGGCGAGCGGGTGCCGAATCGGGTCGTTCACGAACCCATCCCATCATCGACTGTGAGCGAGAGACTACCGGCCGTGCCTGCGGGACAACAGCGGGACAACGGTCAACGCCTACGTTGAGGAAGCGGGTTGGGCTGTACTCATCTCTCCAATCGAACAAATGAGGGAGTATCAGTGGAAGCCACCGCCCATCCCGCATCCCCAAACACGGTCCTCGCCAACGCCCTGACACACGCTGAAGACGTTCTCGCTCCCCGTATCAAGGCACAGCGGCCCGATAGTGTCGTGTTCACAGTCGGAACGCAGATCAACGGGGTGCCGCACGTTGGCACGTCCCTCGTCCAAAGCCTGGCGTTCGCCACCGCAGCGCGCGTCCGGGACGATTCGGGATCGAAGCCTCGGTGCACTGGACAACGCACCTGCCGAGCTCGCCCACGACCCGAAGACCGGCAACCGCTACCAGCGTGCCTACGCGCAGGCTCTGGGCGAGCGTGCTGTCCTCGCCCACGTCGCCGAGACCTACGGGCCGCTCTTCGAATCCTTGACCGCCCAGACCGGCATCCCGCACGAGGTCCACAACTACTCCGAGCAGCAAAGCAGCGAGAACTTCCGCCAGACCTGGCTTCACCTTCTTCCACGCCTTCCGGCGGCCCGCTGGTGGCTGGCCCCGTCCACAGGCATGCCGCACGTTCGGGTGCCCTGCCCTGCGCATGCATGCGGTTGGGCTGAGAAGTACGCGCAACGCACCTTCGTCCAGGCCGGCCGTTCAGCAGCGGAGATCCGGGCGGTGTGTCTGCACCACGGCTCGTACAAGGTGGACCTGGACACCGCCACTGGAAACGGGTACCTCGATCTGGCGACGCTGTACCGGAATTTGGTGAAGGAACTCTCGCTCTCCGGGGCACGGGAGACGCTCCACGTCATGGTGAAAGGTGGAGACTGGGTGTTCGGGTCACACCTGGTTGACGGGGCACTCGACGCCGTTGGCAAGCCACCACGTGCGCCTGTGCGCCTCTTCTGCCCGCAGATCGTTACCGACACAGGAGCGAAGCTGTCCAAGTCCCTGATTCGCGAAGGCCGCGTTGAAATGCCCGCAGGTGCGGCACCCTGGGTGCTCGACACCCGCCACTGGGAGGGAACACCGGACGACTAAGGGCTGTCCCGTAACTGTCAGGAGGGGTGAGAGTCGGGCTCAGCCTTCCTCGTGGTCTGCTGCTGCGGCCCAGCGACGGATGTGTGGGTCGGGATGGACCCCGGCGGATGTGAGCGTGCTTTC
>NZ_SSBM01000026.1:0-100307 GCF_004795115.1 Streptomyces sp. A0592 | reverse complement strand
CGGGTTCGCACAGCATCGCGACGCGTGATCCGGGACGGACCCCGGCCGCGACCAGTCGGCGGCTCAGGGCCGAAGCGAGAGCGACCAGCTCACCGTACGAAACAGAACCCTGCGGATCCTGCACCGCAGTCTTCTCGGGCTCGTCGACAGCCAGTGCCCGTACACGCTCCACCACCCCGGCGTATGTCTCGTCGATCACGGTGGCGTTCCATCCCGCGCGCAGCGCGGCCGACTCCTCCGGCAGCAGGATGTCGAGCTGGTCGACGACTGCGTCCGGCCCCGCCTCGGCCAGCGTCCCCAGCCAGCCGAACAGGCGGCGCTGGTGGAGTTCGAGCTCCTGCTGCGTGTAGCGCGAGGGGTTCGCGTCGAGGCGTACCGCGTAGCCGTCCTCGGCCGAGTCGAGATAGATGATCTGCATGTCCTCGACCGGCCCGGTCGACAGATTGTGCAGGAGTCCGGCGCACTCGCCGAACGCGTAGTCGAAGCCCGATTCGAGGACGTTGACGGTCGGCCCGAGCGAGCGTCCCGCGTCTCCGGTGAAGCCGAGGTCGCGACGGATCCGGTCACCCCGGTAGTTCTGGTGGCGCAGAGTGGCGCGCAGCTCGCCCGCGCTGTCGCGCAGGAAGTCCCCGACCGTACGGCCGGGCAGCACCCGTACGGGATGCGGCACGAAGTTGGCGCGCATCCCCGGAACGGCGCGGGCGGCAGCCGTGGCACGGGCCGGCACCGCGAGGGTGAGCAGGGCGCGGTCCACGCCGGCCGCCCGCTGGACGTACGCGCCGGTCGCGGCGATCAGCAGCGTCTGCCAGGTGATGCGGGAGTCCCAGGCCAGTGCCCGCAGCCGCTCGACCGCGGCCGCGGGCAGTACAGCCTCGCACCGCAGCGAACTGCGGGCAGGCCCGCCGGGGCGCGGCGAGAGGCTCACCGGCTCGGGCTGCTCCTCGAAGCGGCCCCGCCAGAACTCCTGCTCCTTGGCGTACTTGGCGGTCGCGGCGTACGAGGCCTCGTCCTCGGTGAGCGTATGCGGATCGGGGAAGGCGCCCCCGTCGTCCGGGTCCGCGTACAGCGCGGCGAGCCGGTTGTAGATGAGGACGCGGCTGAACCCGTCGACCAGGATGTGGTTGACCCGGATGTAGAACAGCAGGTGGTCCGGGCCGAGCCGCAGGAGTACCGAACGCAGTGTGCCCGCGGTCAGGTCCGGTGGCGTGAGCAGATCCTGGCGCATGAACGCCTCGGCGGCGTCGCGCGGTTGCGGCTCCTGGGACAGGTCGAGCGTCTCGACGGGGAAGTCCCCGACGGCGGCGAGCTCCTGGCGCGGCTCGCCGTCGAGCTCGGTGAACAGGGCACGAAGGGTGCCGGCCTCCCACAGCACCCCCTGCCACGCGGCCGTGAACCGGGCGGTGTCCAGGGGGCCGCGCAGCTCCAGGAAGTCGCCCATGGTGAAGACGGGGTTGCCCGGGTCGGCCTGCTGCCCGTACCACATCTCGCGCTGAGCCTCGGAGAGCGGCAGCTGCCGGGCGGGGGGTGCGGGGATCATGACTGCACTGCTCCAGTGGGAAGTTCGGACGATTCGATGCCGTACACGTCACGCACCCAGCTCGGCTGGTAGACGGTGTCGACGTAGCGCTCGCCCAGGTCCGGGGCGATGGCGACCGCCGTGACGTTCTGGCTCGGACGGTGCTCGGCGAGCCAGCGCAGCGCACCGCTCACCACCGTCCCGGTGGAGCCGCCGAAGAGGAATCCCCCGCGCGCCAGGGTGTTGCAGGCACGCACGGTGTCGACCTCGGGGACGTGCACGACGTCGTCGACGTACGAGGTGTCGAGCAGCGCGGGCCGTACCCCCGTGCCGAGTCCGGGGATCATGCGCGTGCCCTCCGGGCCGCCGAAGGTCACGGAGCCGACGCTGTCGACCGCGACGACCGTCACCGGCCTCGGCAGCTCCTTGAAGTAGCGGGCGCAGCCCATCAGGGTGCCCGTGGTGCCGGCGCCGATGAACAGCAGCTCCAGGTCGGGGAACTGCTTCTCGATCTGCGGGGCGGTGGTGCGGTAGTGCGCCCGCCAGTTGTCCGGGTTGGCGTGCTGGTTCAGCCACACGACCCGCGGGCTGCGGGCGAGCAGCGACCGTACGTACTCGAGCCGCGCCGCCAGGAACCCGCCTTCCGCGGCGGGCTCCGTGACGGTGTGCACCTCACTGCCGAGCGACTCGATGAGCTTGCGCGTCGCGAGGTTGGTCCGCGAGTCGACCACGCAGATGAAGTGGTAGCCCTTGGCCGCGGCGATCACGCTGAGCGCGACCCCGAGATTGCCGGACGAGGACTCCACCAGCGTCGAGCCCTTGGTGAGCCGTCCGCTGCGCTCAGCCGCCTCGATCATGCTCGCCGCAGCTTTGAGCTTGATGGAACCGGCGAAATTGAACCCTTCGCATTTGAGGTGCAGCGGATACCCGTACATCTCCCGGAGATCTACGTAGAGATCCTCGGTGTTGAATTCGTGCGGTGCCGAGATAACCGGCATGATCCCCCCATCAAGACAAGGCTATCGCGTGGCCGATGTGCGGTACACACGCAGGCTCAGAGGTATGAGAATGGCGATGAGCAGCCCGATGCTGGCCAGCGAGACAATCACCGGATGCTCCACCGGGAAACTTCCGGATGCGGCGACGTCGGTATTTCCCCACAGTTGCCGGCAGGCCTCCGACACCGCACTGACGGGATTCCACTCGGCGAGGACCTGCAGCCAGCCCGGAAGCCCGGTCAGCGGCATGAACGAGCTGGAGAGGAAGGAGAACAGGACCAGGAGCAGGGCGGCCACGCCGCTGATCGCCTCAAGGTTGCGCATCACCATGCCGAGGAGCGCGCCGACCCAGAGCATGGCGTAGGCAAAGGCGAGCAGCAGCAGGAAGCCGGCCGCGGTCTCGGCGACCGACCCGTGCACACGCCAGCCGATGGCGAGCCCGGTGACGGCCACGAGCACGATGCTCAGGGCCGCGGCGGCGAGATCGGCGAGCGTATGGCTGACGAGGACGGTGGCCCGGCCCATCGGCAGTGAGCGGAACCGGTCGATCAGCCCCTTCTCCAGGTCGCCGGCCACACCGATCGCGGTGATGCCGATGCAGGAGAGTCCGATCTGCGCGAACACCCCGGCCATGATGTATTCGCGGTAACTGCCGCCGGTGTTCTTCACCTCGACGACGGTCGCGAAGAGATAGCCCAGGATCACGACCATCGCGACGGGCGTCAGCGCCACACCGATGATCTTCTCCGGGGTGCGCCGCAGATGGCGCAGATGCCGGCCGGTGAGGGCCGCGACGTCACCGCCGTGGGCAAGCACCGAGCTCATAGGGACGCCTCCGCTTTCGCTGCGCCGGGGTGCGAGGCCGGCGCGCCAGTCGGCTCGCCGGTCAGATGGAAGAAGACGTCGTCGAGCGAGGGCCGCCGCAGGGCGAACTCCTCGACGGTGACGCCCGCGTATTCGAGCGCGGTCGCGGCGGACGCCAGCGCGCCCATCCCGTCCGGCAGCTGTACGTGGAGGGTGCGCTGCCGCTCGTCCAGCTGCGGCGGGCCAACCGCGAGCGGCGCGAGGACGGAGGCGGCCTGCGCGAGCGCGGCCGCGTCGGCGACGGCAACCTCCAGGCGCTCGCCCCCGACCTTCCGCTTCAGCTCGTCGGAAGTGCCCTCGGCGATCACCCGGCCCCGGTCGACGACCAGGATCCGGTCCGCGAGGAAGTCGGCCTCCTCCAGGTACTGGGTGGTCAGCAGGACCGTGACGCCCTGGTCGACCTGGTCCTGCACCATCCGCCACAGCGTGGCCCGGCTGGCCGGGTCGAGTCCGGTGGTGGGCTCGTCGAGGAACAGCACCTCGGGCGACGAGATCAGGCTCGCGGCCAGGTCGAGGCGGCGCCGCATGCCGCCCGAGTACTCCTTGGCGGGCTTGTCCGCAGCGGCCTCCAGCTCGAACTGCGCGAGGAGTTCGGCGGCGCGAACCCCTGCGCCCCTGCGGCCGAGCCGCAGCAGCCTGCCGAGCAGGATGAGGTTCTCGCGGCCGGTGAGGAGCTCGTCGACGGCGGCGTACTGCCCGGCGAGACCTATCCGGCGGCGCACTTCGCGCCGCTGCCGCACGATGTCGAAGCCCGCGACGCGAGCCGTGCCGGCGTCGGGTTCGAGCAGGGTGGCGAGCATGCGGACCGTGGTGGTCTTGCCCGCGCCGTTGGGCCCGAGCAGACCGAGCACCGTGCCCGCTTCGACCGACAGGTCCACGCCGTCCAGGGCGCGGTGGCTGCCGTACTGTTTCGTCAGGCCGGCGACCTCGATCGCGGTGTTCACGGAATCCCCCCTTTCCTGTCCCAAGTGAATTGGCAAAACATTTGGCTGGTTCCCGATTGGGGAGTTGTTCGGTGGGCAGGCATGCTGCGGGTTGCGTGGTGACTACAACGCAGTCCTTCTCGCCCCGTAACTCCCTACGAGAAGGAACCTAACTGGCGACTTGGCCGGATCGCGTCGTTCCCGGTGGCCACAGACTGCCGCGGCAGCATGCTGCCGACGCCGGTTTTTCCTGCGCGCTGGCAGGATGCTGCAGCCGCATTGAGCTGACATGCCGAGGAGGGGGTTCGTCGGCACCGAATATCTACAGTGAGAGACGTCGCTCATGAACGCTTACCGCAGACGTCCCACTGGGAGAGGCAATGGCAAGGCAACGAAATCTGGCGGCTTCACTGGGAGCCTGGAGCGCCCGGCACCGCAAGACCGCACTTTTCGGATGGCTCTTCGCCGTCATCGCGCTCACAGTCCTCGGAGGTCTGACGGGGCAGAAGAGCCTGACCGAGGCCGACTACGGCACGGGGGAGTCGGGCCGCGCCGCCCGGGTCCTCGTCGACGCCGGCATCAAGACCCCGGCGCCCGAGATGATCCTCGTCCACAGCGACCGACTGGCCGCTGAGGACCCCGAGTTCAAGAAGGCCGTCGCCGCCGCGATCGCGGCCGTGGACGGCACCGGCCTCGCGCAGAACATCGGCGACCCGTACGAGACCGGCGCCTTCTCCGAGGACAAGCACGACGCGCTGGTCCAGTTCGCGGTGAAGGGCGACCCGGACACGGCCGCCGACCGCATCCAGCCCGTCGTCGACGCGCTGGCCAAGGCGGACGAGGCACACACGGACGTCACGTTCGGCCAGTACGGCGCCGCCAGCGGACTCAAGGGCATCAACGACTCGCTCGGCGAGGACTTCACCCGCGCCGAGTTCACCGCCGTGCCCGTCGCGCTCGGCATCCTGCTCGTCGTGTTCGGCGCGCTCCTGTCCGCCGTCCTGCCGCTGGTTCTCGCGATCACCGCGTGCGTCGCCGCCATGGGCCTGCTCGCGCTCTCCAGCCAGCTGGTCCCGGTCGACGCGATGACCAACTCGGTGCTGCTCCTGATGGGCCTCGCCGTCGGCGTCGACTACTGCCTCTTCTACCTCCGCCGCGAGCGCGAGGAGCGCGCCGCCGGCCGCGACAGGGAGAGCGCGCTGCGCATCGCCGCCGCGACCTCCGGCCGCTCGGTGCTGATCTCCGGTCTGACCGTGGCCGTCGCCATGGCCGGCATGTTCCTCTCCGGCCTCACGGTCTTCGAGGGCTTCGCCATCGCCACGATCGAGGTCGTCCTGATCGCGGTGCTCGGCTCCATGACGGTGCTGCCCGCCGTGATGGCGATGCTCGGCGACAAGATCGACGCCGGCCGGATCCCGGGCCTGCGCCGCAAGACGCGTGTACGCACCGTGGGCGAGAAGCCGGGCCGGCTGCTCGGCGCCGTCCTGAAGGCGCCCGCCCTGTCCGCCGTCCTCGGGTTCGCGTTCCTGCTCGCTCTCGCCGCGCCCGCGCTGTCCATGAAGACCGAGAAGCTGGGCTTCGACCAGCTGCTGCCCGCCGACAACGTCACCGCGCAGACCGCCCGGCGGATCGAGAAGGCCTTCCCCGGCGCCCCGGCACCGGCCCAGATCGTCTTCAAGACCGGGAACGTCACCTCGGCCGAGGCCACCGGCGCCATCGCCTCCTTCAAGGAGCAGGCACTCGCCTCCGGCCACGTCAAGAACCCCATCGAGATGACCGTCCACAAGGACGAGAACATCGCGGTCATCAACGCGCCTCTCGCCGGTGACGGCCGCAACGCGACCTCGGTCCGCGCCCTGGAGCAACTGCGCGATGTGATCATCCCGGCCACCCTGGAGAAGGACGGATCCAACCAGGCGCCCGTGGGTGGCGACCTCGCGTTCTCGACCGACTACAACGACCAGCTCAAGTCGTCGATCCTGCCCGTCTTCGCCTTCGTGATGGGCATCAGCTTCCTGCTGATGCTGCTCTGCTTCCGTTCGCCGGTCATCGCGATCACCTCGATCATCCTCAACCTCCTGTCGGTGGCCGCCGCCTACGGGGTGATGACCGCGGTCTTCCAGAAGGGCTGGGGCGACGAGCTGGTCGGCACGACGGCCGTCGGCGCGATCGAGTCCTGGATGCCGCTGTTCGTCTTCGTCGTCCTGTTCGGCCTGTCGATGGACTACCACGTCTTCGTGGTGTCCCGGATCCGTGAGGCCTACGACCAGGGTGTGGGCAACCGGGCGGCCGTCGCCCACGGCGTCCGCTCCACCGCCGGGGTCGTCACCAGCGCCGGCCTGATCATGGTGGCCGTCTTCGCGGTCTTCGGCACCTTGTCCATGCAGGACTTCAAGCAGCTGGGCGTGGGTCTGGCCATCGCGGTCCTCCTCGACGCCACGCTTGTCCGCGCCGTCCTGCTGCCCGCCGTGATGGTGCTGCTCGGCCGGTCCAACTGGTGGCTGCCCTCCTGGCTCAAGTGGCTGCCCGAGCTCTCGCACGGTGCGGACGAGCCGGCTCCGGTACGGCAGCACGCCGCCCCCGCCGGGCACCGGCGGACCGAGCCGTCCCAGCACACCCTCGCCGGCCGCTGAGCGGCCGGAGGCCCTCACCCCCCGCATCCGCTCACGATTGGCAAGGATCCTTCTCCATGTACGAGTTCAGCGTCATCGGCGGCAAGACCGCACGGGAGATCATCTCGGCCTCCCGGCAGGACATCGTCGACGTCGTCCGCGACACCTACCTCGCCCACGAGGCGGGCGACTCGGTGAACCCCGACAGCTACTTCCTCCGCTTCCCCGAGAAGCCCGACGCCCGCATCATCGCGCTTCCCGCGCACCTGGGCGCCGGCGCCGACATCTCCGGGATCAAGTGGATCAGCAGCTTCCCGGCGAACATCGAGCGGGGCATCCCGCGTGCGTCGGCGGCCCTGCTGCTCAATGACCACGAGACCGGTTACCCCTTCGCATGCCTGGAGGCCTCGCAGATCAGCGCCGCCCGTACGGCCGCTTCGGCGGTGCTCGCCGCGGAGCAGCTGACCGGCGGGCGCACCGCGGGAAAGCTGGCGGTCGTCGGCGCGGGCATCATCGCGCGCAACATCCTGGAGTTCTTCACGTCCCGTGACTGGCAGTTCGGTTCGGTCACGGTGCACGACAAGAGCGAGGAGTACGGCTCCGCGCTCGCCGCCCACACCGCGAACGTGCTCGGCTACCCCGCCGACACGGAGCACGACCTCGCCGCGGCCCTCGCCGGCGCCGACGTGGTGGTCCTCGCGACGACCGCCGCCGAGCCGTACATCCTCGACCCGGAGGCCTTCGCACCCGGTCAGACCGTGCTCAACATCTCGCTGCGGGACATCGGCCCGGAGCTGATCGAGGGCGCGTACAACATCCTCGACGACGTCGAGCACTGCATGAAGGCCAACACCTCGCCGCATCTCGCGGAACAGAAGTACGGTGACCGGCACTTCGTCACCGGCACGCTCGCCCAGTTCATCAAGGGCGAGGTGACCACCGGCGGCGACAAGCCGGTGATCTTCTCACCGTTCGGCCTGGGCGTCCTCGACCTGGCGGTCGGCCTGCACGTCTTCCGCGCGGCACGGGCCTCGGGCGGGGCCGTGGAGATCGCGGACTTCTTCGGCGAGACGACCCGCTGGTAGTCGCCGGTCCCAACGAACGCGGCCCGGGCAGGAGGAGCTCCTGCCCGGGCCGCCCCACGTCCGACGGAGGAACGATCGTGACCCCTATGCCGTGGGGCAGCCGCCCCCGGGGCCGACCCCTTCGGATCCTGCCGGTCCCGGCAGGATCCGAGAGGGACGGCCTAACCCACCAGCCGGTACGAGGCGCACACCCCGAGGAAGATCAGTGCGGCCAGCGTGCTGCACGAGTAGTGGAGCCGGCCGGACAGGTGCCACCAGCGCCGCCGCCAGGAAAGGAACGCGCACACGACCATGGCGCCCGTGGTCGCGAGCGCGATGCCGGTCAGAGCCGGCACCGCGGTCAGGAGCGGCGAGTCACCCACGATGATCGTGCGGTTGAGGGCATTGGGGTCGGCGGACAGCAGCAGGAAGCAGACCGTCGCCGCGGTGATCAGCGCGCCGGACGTCCACAGCAGCAGCTTGGCGGCGCGCGCCCCGGCCGTCGCACCCGGCGAGCGGCGGCGCACCAGGGCGAGCACCGGCAGCGCGAGCACCGTCAGGGCGAGGAACGCGAGCGAGCCGAGCAGCACCCGCTGGTGCAGCGTGGGGGAGAGGTACCAGGGCAGCAGCTCGTACGCGACGGAGACCTCCGAGGCTACGGAGAGGCGACCGTCACGGAAGGCGATCCGGTCCTGGCCGCCCTCCTCCTGGAAGAGCCCCGGGCTCAGCTGCACCCAGTGGCGCTCGGTCACGTCCGGGTCGCGCGACAGCCCTGTGGTGGTCAGCGTCGCCCCGTCGCCCGCGCTCACCCGTACCGAACCGGTCAGCGCGCTGACCCGGGTCAGCTCCGAGGAACTGGTGCGCGTGGAGCGGTAGTCGCCCTCGTACTGCCCGACATCGGCGAGCGAGGTGGAGCGCTGCGCGGTGACGGGCCCACCGAAGTGGTCGGCGACGAGGTCGGCCAGCTCCTGCCCCGCGTGGATGGCGCGCCCGTTCTCGCCGTCGCCGTTGTAGACGACGTACACCGCGGCGTTCCGTTCGGGCAGCAGTGCCAGATTGCCGTGGAATCCGGGCAGGTCGCCGTCCTTGACCAGCATCCGCTGTCCGCCGCGGACGCGCTCCTCGAGGATGTAACCAAGGCCGGGCAGCCGGTCGTCGTTGCCGAACTGCCGTGCCAGCAGGGCGGAGTCGGAGCGTTCGCTCAGGATCGGACCGCCGCCGCCGAGCAGGGCGCGCAGCAGCTCCCCCATGTCCGCCGCCGTGGTGACGGCGCCGGCGCCGGTCGGGGACCAGTCGCCGTACTGACCGTCCTGGACGCGCTGGTGCCCACCGTCCGGGCGGTGGCCGCGTGCGAGGCCCTCCTCGATCGCGGGGGCGTGCGGCTGCGCGAAGCTCGTCCGGTCCATGCCGAGGGGCCGCAGGATCGACTGGTCCACGTACGCGGCGAAGGGGGTGCCCGTCACCGTCTCGACGAGGTGACCGGCGAGCGCCACACCGTAGTTGTCGTAGCTGGCGACCTCGCCCGGCGGGCGCACCCGGCGCGGCTGGTGGTCGGCGAGGCTCTCGCCGAGCGGGCGCACGTCCTCGGGCCGGGTGGCGGCCCGCCCGATGATGTTGTTGTCGAAACCCGCCGTGTGCGTGAGGAGATCGCGTACGGTCACCGGGTGTCCCGGATACGTGTCCTTCACCTTGAAGGAGGTGAGGTAGCGGTTGACGTCGGATCCCAGGTCGAGACGTCCCCGCTCGACCTGCTGAAGGACCGCGATCGCCGTGAACAGCTTGGCGTCGGAGGCCATGAAGAAGCCGGTGCTCCGGGGGTCCACCGGTGTCCCCGAGGTGGCGTCCGCGACGCCGTACCCCTGGGTGAGGACCGGCTTGCCGTTCTCGACGACCACCACGGACGCGCCGGGGATGCGGTAGTCGGTGAGCTGCCGGCGCACGAGGGTGTCGACCGCACCCGACAGCCCTGGCAGTTCGGACGGCCCGGCCGCGGAGCGGGCCCCCGTCCGGTGTGCCGGCCCCGCGGAGGCGGCGCTGGTGCCACCCGCCAGGAGCAGCAGGACACACAGCGGAAGGAGCAGGAGCCGCAGTCGCAGTCGCATCGTCATGTATACAGTCAAGTCGCCACGACAGCGCCGAAAAAGACACCTCGGTGGCGTCCGAGGGGGGACCTAGGTACACCACCGCACACGGCACACACGTCCCGTGTGTGCCGGGCCGGCACCGAGAAGACTAGGGACATCACCACGGCAGCGAGCCGTGTGCAGAGGGGAATGGGACGATCGTGAACAACCTGGATGTACGTACTGGCTTCCGCGCCCTCGGCAGAGGGCTGCCCGTTCTCTTCCTCGCGATCGGGGAACTCGTCCTGTTCTGCCTCTTCGTGACGGCGGTCTCCCTGATCGGCATCGGCCTCGGCGTCCTGCTCGTCCCGGCGCTCGCCGTCGCCGTACGGGCCGTGGTGAACAACTCCCGCAGGACCGCCGCACGGTGGTCGGGCCGCGCGGTCGAGGAGCCGTACCTTCCCGCGCCGGCCGCCGAGCCGGGTCTGAAGGGGCAGTGGCAGCGCACGCACTGGGTGCTGACCGACCCGGCGACCTGGCGGGACCTGGCGTGGATGCTGGTCAACCCGGTGGTGGGGGTGGTGCTCGCGCTGTCGCCGCTCGTCCTCGTCGTCGGCGGACTCGGCGGCATGCTGATGCCGGCGATCTACCGGCCCATCGCCGACGCCGGCGAGAACTACTACCTGTGGGTCGAGATCAGCGACCTGACCTCCGCCTGGTACGCCGCCGCCCTCGGCCTCGTGACCCTGCTCGCCGGTCTCGCCGCCGGCCCCGCGCTGCTGCGCGCCCATGCCTCCCTGGCCCGCACGCTGCTCACCCCGAACCGCACCGCCGAGCGCGTCCGCCGCCTCACCGACAGCCGCAGCGACGCGGTCAACAGTTCCGCAGCCGAACTGCGCCGCATCGAGCGGGACCTGCACGACGGCGCGCAGGCCCGTCTGGTGGCCCTCGGGATGAACCTCGGCGTCGCGGAGCAGCTGCTCGCCAAGGACCCGGAGGCCGTACGAGCGATCCTGGCCGACACCCGCAAGGCCTCTGCCGCCGCGCTGACCGAGCTGCGCGACCTCGTCCGCGGCATCCACCCGCCGGTGCTCGCCGACCGGGGCCTCGCCGACGCGGTGCGCGCCCTGGCCCTGGACAGCCCGCTCGACGTCACCGTCAACGCCGACCTGACCGGCCGGCTGGAGGCGCCCGTCGAGTCCGCGATGTACTTCGCGGTCGCCGAAGCCCTCACCAACGCCGCCAAGCACGCCTCGCCGACGACCGTGAGCATCGACCTCTGGCACGAGGGCGGCGCGCTGCGCAGCCAGGTCATCGACGACGGCCAGGGCGGCGCGGACCC
This sequence comes from Streptomyces sp. A0592, assembly GCF_004795115.1. NCBI lineage: Bacteria > Bacillati > Actinomycetota > Actinomycetes > Kitasatosporales > Streptomycetaceae > Streptomyces > Streptomyces sp. A0592. The sequence goes on along the minus strand of NZ_SSBM01000026.1, from coordinate 88,925 downwards.
CTCGCGCGGCACCGGACTGCGCGGCATCGAGCGCCGCCTGGCCGCTTTCGACGGGCTCCTCGCGATCAACAGCAAGCCGGGCGGACCGACCACCCTCACCATGGAGCTGCCGTGCGCGTTGTCCTAGCCGAGGACCTGTTCCTGCTGCGGGACGGTTTGGTCCGCCTGCTGGAGTCGTACGACTTCGAGGTGGTCGCCGCCGTGGACAACGGGCCCGGACTGCTCCAGGCCCTCCTCGACCACAAGCCGGACGTCGCCGTCGTCGACGTCCGGCTCCCGCCGACGTTCACCGACGAGGGACTGCGGGCCGCCCTCGAGGCCCGGCGCCAGGTCCCCGGCCTGCCGGTCCTGGTCCTCTCCCAGTACGTGGAGCAGCTCTACGCCCGCGAACTCCTCGCCGACGGCAGCGGGGGTATCGGCTACCTGCTCAAGGACAGGGTCTTCGACCCCGACGGCTTCGTGGACGCGGTACGCCGGGTCGCGTCCGGCGGCACCGCCATGGACCCCGACGTCGTCGCCAAGCTCTTCGCCAAGGAACTCCACCGCGACGGCCCCCTCTCCCGCCTCACCCCGCGCGAGCGCGAGGTGCTCGGCCTGATGGCCGAGGGCCGCTCGAACGCCGCGATCGCCCAGGAGCTGGTGATCACCGAACGCGCGGTCATCAAGCACACGTCGAACATCTTCGCCAAGCTCGACCTGCCCCCGTCGGACGCGGACAACCGGAGGGTGCTCGCGGTCATCGCGTACCTCAAGTGAGACGGCGGCCGCCCAGGGCTTCCGAGCCGCCGGGGTACGTCCAGCCGGAGCCGCGCGTTGGTGCGTATCGGCATAAAGTGGGTGTAAAGGTACTCCAGGTGGTCCGGGAGGCGTGATGTCCGTACATCCCGACGCGGCACCGCAGCGCGCGCAGCATGACCCCGAGGACACGCTCAAGCAGCTCGGGAGCTCCTGGCACTGGGCGCTCGGCGTCGCTCTCGCGACCCTGATCCCCGGCATCCTCGTGCTCGTCTGGCCCGACGAGACGCTGCACGTCCTGGCCGTGATCATCGGCTTGCAGCTCCTGGTGGCGGGCGGGTTCCGCTTCGTCGCCGCCTTCTCGCACAGCAACGACGCCGGCGGCAGCAGACTGGCGAGCGTACTGATCGCGATCCTGGCCTTCCTGGCCGGCGTCCTCGTGCTGCGGCACCCCATGCAGACGATCGGCGCACTGTCCCTGATCATCGGCGTGTTCTGGCTGATCACCGGAGTGCTCACGGCCTACGTCGCGATCGCCGACCGGCTCCTCGTCCACCGGGGGCTGCTCTTCGGCCTGGGCGCCCTCGGCGCGGTCGCCGGGATCGTCGTGCTCTGCTTCCCGGTGGATTCCGCGGTCGCCCTGACGCGGCTGCTCGGACTGTGGCTCGTCCTGCTCGGCGTGTTCGAGGTCGTGATGGCCCTGGTGATGCGTTCCGCCACCCGCCGGGTCGCCGCTTCGAGATGACGGGCCACGCCGGCCGCACCCATTGCCTTGCGGCGCAAGGTAGTCCCTGACTATCTTGTGCCGCATGACAAAGGAGCCGCCGGCGACCGGTGACCAACGGCGCAGCCAGCTCCTGCGCGGAGTGCTCGACCTCTGCCTGCTGTCCCTGATCGCCGAACGACCCAGGTACGGCTTCGAGTTCGCCGAGGCGCTCGCCGCCGGCGGCCTGGAACTGGTCAGCGACGGCAGCATCTATCCGCTGCTCGCCAGGATGGAGCGGGCGGGGCTCATCTCCTCGTACCGCGCCCCGTCGCCGAGCGGCGGCGCCCCGCGCAAGTACTACCGGCTGACCGACGCAGGGCACGCCGAGCTCGGCCGCGGCCGGGCCGACTGGCTCGCCTTCGCCGGACCGGTGGGCCGGATCCTGACCGCCACCACGCCATCCACGGGGGAGAACACGGCATGACGAACGCGCAGATACTCGCCGCCTGCCGCAGCAACTGGGAGTACCGCGGGATCGACGACGCGTCCATGCGCGAGATGCTCGACGAGCTCTCCGCGCACCTGGAGGACGCGGAGGCCGCCGGCCGCACCGCACAGGACGTCGTCGGCGGGAACGTACGCACCTTCGCCGCGGCCTGGGCCCGGGCGCGCACCCCGCTCCCGCGCCGCATGCTGCGCTCCGCGTCCATCGGCTGCTATTTCGCCGGCTGGGTCCTGCTGATCCCGTACCTGACCCGGTGGACCACGCAGCTGGACGTGACCCCCGGCAACCTCGCCTTCTGGGTGGTCCTCGCCGCGGTCACCATCGCCTGGAAGCTGCGCCGGGGCAGCCTCGGCTTCCGGCGGAGCTGGGCAGTGGCCCTCTTCGTCGCGCTCCCCGCGGGGATCCTCGTCGACCGGCTGGCCGGTGACGGGCCGCTGTTCACGCTGCCCCTGTGGGCGCCGCCGCTCCTGCTGCTGCCCGGGCTCCCGTACGCCGTCGCCGACCTGCGGGCCCGGAGGAGCGGCGCCGCCTGAAGCGCGCGCCGGGTCAGAGGCCGCGCACCGAGGCCACCGTGAAGGTGGTCGGGGTGCCCGTACCGGGGTTCATGGGGCCGCCCTTGTCGAACTGTGAGCGGACCACCAGGGTGCGTCCCGGTACGTGCGCCAGCGTCGTGGGGATCTGCAGGGACGGGTCCGTGATCGTACGGGTCAGCCCGGCCCGGGTGCCGTCCGCGCAGAGCTGCCACCGGGTCAGCGTGTTGGTGACGTTGTGCGCCACGCGCAGGGTGCCGTCCGGGGCGAGGTCGAGGCCGTCGGCGTCCTTCAGGTCCCCGCCGGTGAGGGCGACGCGGCGGACGGCGCCGGTCCGCAGGTCGACGCGGTAGAGGTCGCCCGCCGTCATGTCGACGGTGAGGAGGTAGCGGCCCGCCCGGTCGGAGGTGATGCCGTTGAGGCTGAAGGTGCCGGCCGGACGGGGGCGCAGGGCCGGGGCGAGGTCGTAGGCCTCGGTCAGGACGCCGCTGCCGGCGGCCAGTTGCCGCGGGGTCACGCGGTAGATCACGCCCCGGATGCTGTCCGTCAGGTACGCGGTGCCGTCCGGCGTGATGGTCAGGTCGTTCACGAAGCGGGCGGAGGCCCCCGCGGCCACCTCGAAGTGGGCCAGCCGGGTCCCGGTCGCGGTGTCGTACACGGCCACGCCCGCGGTGGAGTCCGTGACCCACAGCCGGCCGAGCGCGTCGACCCGCAGGCCGTTGGCCGTGCGGCGGCCGTCGGTACCGGAGGGCAGGAACACCTCGGCCTCGGCCCGGCCCGGCCGGGCCCGGTAGACCGTGCCGTCCGCGTACGAGCCGACGTAGACCGTGCGCGTGCGGGGGTCCGCGGCTATGCCCTCCGGGTAGACCTTCGCCCCGGGCAGGGAGAAGGCGGTGGATATCCGGGCGTCGCCCGACGCGCCCCCCGTCCCGGCCAGGGCCGGGGCCGGAGCCGCCGCACCGAGGGCGAGCGCCCCGGCCAGGGCCGCCACCAGGAACGACTTCTTCGCAGCCGCCTTGTTGGCCGTCTTCGTCGCCGTCTTCGTCGCCGTCTTCGTCTTCGTCGTCTTCATGGCCGTCTCCACCGTCTCCACCGTCCTCCGCGACACCGCATGGCTCACCGGATGTCCTCTACTGATCAAGTGAAAGCGAATGTATGTTAGAGCTCTAATGCATGCAAGGGTCGTAGGATGCCGTCATGACCTCCATGGCCCCCGAGGAGCGCATCGGCTCTCACGTCAAGCGCGCCGAGCAGGCACTCCTCGCGGCGAAGAACGCGGCCTGCAAGCCGGCCGCAGTAACGGTTCCGCAGTACGCCGCGCTGCTCTGGCTCGCCGAGAAGCCCGGCATCTCGGCCGCCGCGCTCGCGCGCCTGTGCGGGGTGACCCCGCCGACCATGAACACCGTGCTGAAGAACCTCCAGGAGCGCGGGCTCATCGAGCGGACCCCGCACGAGTGGCACCGCAACGTGCTGGAGACCCGGCTCACCGTCGAAGGGCGCGCGGTCATGGAACTCGCGGACGCGGGCGCGGTCCGGGTGGAGCGGGCGCTCGCCGCCGCCTTCACCGGGGAGGAGCGGGCACAGCTCATCGAGCTGCTCGGGCGGTGCGCGGAGGTGCTCGACGCCCAGCGGTGAGTCCCCGCCCGCACGCCTCCCCCATGTTTTTGCTCGAATTTGGAACTGTGCGGGTGGTTTGCTCATCAGGACTTAGGGGAGACCAGCCGTTCTGCCCTCGGGGGCAGTCAAGACCGTTCGGAGCGAAGTTCGTGCACCAGTACCCGCAGCGCCCGCGGCCTGACGACCAGCCGTCGTACCAGGACCACCCGCCCCAGGGGCATGGCGGTCACGACCAGCAGTACCCGCAGTACCGGCAGGAGCAGCCGTACCAGGGGGGGTACGGCCGGCCCCCGTACGGCGAGCCGCCCGCCCCCGCCGGGTACCCGCACGACACCGAGCCCCCGCGGCCCGGGCGGTCCCGGCGCCGAATATGGATCAGCGCCGTGGTTGCCGTCGCGCTGCTCCTCGGCGGCGGCGGGTTCGCCGCCTGGAAGCTCGACTGGTTCTCGGGCAACGGCGAGGCCGTGACCTTCGGCAAGAACCCGCCCCCGGCCGCAGGCACGTCGGAGGCGGGCACACCGGCCGCCGAGGCCAAGCCCTCAGGCGACCCCGACGTGCTGATGCCGACCGGACCGAAGTCGGACTTCAAGCAGACCACCAAGCTCGACGACGGCACGATCATCGCGAAGACCCGCCTCACGGGTGCGAAGTCCGGCTTCGAGGGCGATGTGTGGGTGTGGGCGCCCAAGCAGTACGACGACCCGAAGTACGCGAAGAGCGGCTTCCCGGTGCTCATCGCGCTGCCCGGCGGCAACGGCTTCCCGAACAACTACTGGTCCGACCGCAGCCTGGGCCTGCAGAAGGCCATCAGCGAGGGCGCCCAGGCCGGCACCAGCCTGCCGTTCATCGTGATCATGCCGGTGCTCAACCCGGACGCGAAGTACTACTACGACGGCTCCGACATTCCCGGCCAGGCCAAGATGGGGACGTGGATGGCCGAGGACGTCCCGGACTTCGCCAAGGCCAACTTCCGCACCTACAAGTCCCGTGACGGCTGGGCCTTCATGGGCTCGTCCTCGGGTGCGTTCGTCGGTATGAAGACGGTCCTCCAGCACCCGGACAAGTTCAAGGCCGTCATCGCCAGCGGCGGCGAGATCGTCCCCGACTCCCCGCTGTGGAAGGGGCACCAGGCGGAGATGGACGCGAACAACCCGGAGAAGCTCGCCCAGAAGCTGATCGACACCAAGGGCCCCGAGGTCTACATCAACTTCCAGATCGGCACCAAGGAGTCCGGGAAGGAGCGGATGACGAAGTTCCAGCAGCAGTACGGCAAGGGGCCGATCAAGATGACCATCCGCGACATCCAGAACGGCGAGCACAACGGCTGGCACTACGTCCGGGGCATGAAGGAAGGCTCCCTGGAGTGGATCAGCAAGGTCCTGAAGGCGCCGAAGCCCGAGGCGGGGTGATCGGGGGCGGGGTTCCAGCCCCCTCGGCCCCCCACACCGGACCGGTGGTTGCCCACCCGCCTCGACGGCCGTGACCGGCCCGGCCGGAAGCGCGAGGCGGCGGGCACGACAAAGCGCGGAGCCCTCGGCGGGCCGGGGCCGGCAGCACGCGGGGAGGCGTGGGGGAGCGGTGCCTCGGCGGGCCGGGGTCGGCGGCGCGCGGGGTGGTGGTGTGGGGCGGTGTTTCGGTGGGGCGGCATCAGTGACGTGCTGGGGGTTTCCCGTCCGTCCTATCGTCTTCCGTGTCGGGCCGGTCCCTCAAGGGCGCTCCTTCGTCGCGTCGCTTCGCGATGTCGCTGCGCTCCACCCTTGACCGCCCGTCCCGCCCCGGAAAATCGAGGACAGCCGGGAAGCCCCCAGAAGAACGGGCCGGGGGAGAAGACACCATCGGGGCGTCGGAGAGGCCCGGGCAGAGCCCGCGCGCCTCAGATCGCTACACGGTCCTGCCCGACGGCGTCCGCAGGCCTCTTGGGCTGGACATAAGCTGCCATCGATCGTCACGTGCTTCTCCGAGACGGCGTCCGCCCCTTGTTCGGGGCGGGGAAGGGCGGATTCGAGGGACGGGAGGGCCCGTCCATCGGCCCAGCCGATGCCAACCCCCATCAAGACCAAGGCAAGGTCACAACCACACGCCCAAACAAGGGCAATTGGTGCAAATGGAAGCCCCTTTGGGGTCCCTGCCCGCCCAGACCTGGATGGGCATCGCCTCAGCCGTCATCTGACGCCTTTCCTCCCCCCCCAAAAAAACTGCCCGCAGACGCCGTCCAAGGCGGGCGCATCAGAGCGTCTGCGGCTTATGACCAGCCCCAGACGGTCTGCAGTCGCGTGATCCAGAAGCACGTACCGATCTGAGGCGGCCTATGCCCAGCCACAGAGGCCCGCAGACGCCGTCCGGCAGGACCGCGTAGCGATCTGAGGCGTCCCCCCGACCACCCCGCGCCTCGCTGATGTGCCCGTCCCTCTGTCTCTCCCCCGGCCCGTTCTTCTGGGGGCTTCCCGGCTGTCCTCGATTTTCCGGGGCGGGACGGGCGGTCAAGGGTGGAGCGCAGCGACATCGCGAAGCGACGCGAGGAACGAGCGCCCTTGAGGGACCGGCCCGACACGGAAGACGATAGGACGGACGGGAAACCCCCAGCACAACTGTGATGCCGCCCCGCTCAGACACCGCCCACCCGAAGCCCCCGCGCCGCTGTCCACTTCGCCCCGGCTCGGTCGCCCCGGGACGGCCGCCTCGGCCGCCTTGCCCCGCCGTCGGCCGGAACCTCGCCCCGCTCCGCCGTCTGCCCCGCGCCCGCCCGCACCCCGCTCCGCCGTCTGCCCCGCGCCCGCCCGCACCCCGCTCCGCCGTTTGCCCGCGCCCGCCCGCACCCCGCTCCGCCGTCTGCCTCGCGCCCGCCCGCCGCTCGAACCTCGACCCGCCTCACCCCCCCGCCCCCGCGCCCCCGCGCCCCGCGTGGTGCTCGACACGTCACTGCCGTCCCAGGCAACCCGTACCGTCGTTCATACCTCTGTAAAGGGTGTAAGGGGGACCGATCGGTCCGGCCCGCGCTCCGAGGTGAGCGCCGGAGAAGGAACGGGACAACAACCGTGCAGCATGACCAGCAAGGCGACGGCAGCCCCATGACCACGGGCCGCCGCCGCCCCCACCGCCTGCGCCTGCTTCTGATCAGCGGCGGTCTCGCGCTCACCCTCGCCGGGGGCGCGGCAGCGTACAAGTTCGGCCTCTTCTCGGACATAGGGGATCCGGTCTCCTTCGGCAAGGTCCAGGAGAAGACGGCCACCGCCTCCGAGGCCCTGCCGGAGGTGCTCATGCCCACCGGCCCGGCGGCCTCGTTCGTCCGCACCAGCCGGCTGCCCGACGGCACCCAGATCGGCAAGGCCACCCTCACGGGCAAGAAGTCCGGCTTCACGGGTGACGTGTGGGTGTGGGTGCCGAAGGAGTACGACGACCCGAAGTACGCCAAGAGCGGCTTCCCGGTCCTGATCTCCCTGCCCGGCGGCCGCGGCTACCCCACGAACTACTGGGGGACCGGCCCGGGCCTCGGCCTCCAGCAGGCGGTCAGCGACGGGGCCGCGTCGGGCAAGAGCCTGCCCTTCATCCTGATCATGCCGGTGACCAACGCGGACACCAAGCACCACTTCGACGGATCGGACATCCCCGGCCAGCCCAAGATGGGCACCTGGATGGCCGATGACGTCCCCGATTTCGCGAAGGCCAATTTCCGCACCTTCACCTCCCGCGACGGGTGGGCCTTCATGGGCTCCTCGGCCGGCGGATTCAACGGGTTCAAGCAGCTCCTGAAGTACCCCGACCGGTTCAAGGCGGCCATCGCGAGCGGGACCGACATCGTCCCCGACTCCCCGCTCTGGAACGGGAACACGCAGGCCATGGACCAGAACAACCCGGAGAAGCTCGCCGCGAAGCTGATCGACACGGGCGGCCCCGAGGTCTACATCAACTTCCAGATCGGCACCAAGGAGACCGGTCGCGAGCAGGCCGAGAAGTTCATGAAGGAGTACGGCAAGGGCCCCGTGCACACCTCGCTCCAAGTGATCCAGGATGGTGAGCACAACGGAAAGTCGTACGTGCGCGGCATGAGGGAGGGCTCCCTGGAGTGGATCAGCAAGGTGATGAAGGGACCGACACCCGATCCCGGCGTGCGATGAGCACGGTGGTGAAGGGGGCATCGGCGGCCGCCGCCGCGGGCATCGCGGCGGTGTGCGCCATGGCCTTCATGAAGGCGCCCGGCGAGCGGCCGGTGCTCCCCTTCCCCACCGTCGGAGTGCTCATGGCGGGCGGCGAGCACTGGTGCACCGCGAGCGTCGTCGACAGCCCGAAGGGCAATGTCGTCGCCACCGCCGCGCACTGCGTCGCCCCCGCCGGCGAGGACGGACAGCCGGGTGAGGTGGCACACGACGGCCTGGCCATCGGCGAGCTCTCCTTCGCCCCGGCCTTCTCCGGCGAGGGCGACGGCACCCAGCCGCTGGGCGTGTGGAAGGTCAAGGCGATCCACGTGGACGACCGCTGGAGCAAGTGGGGCGAGGACACCGCCGACTTCGCCTTCCTCACCATCGAGCCGGACGAGGACGGGCGCAGCGTCCAGGAGGCCGTCGGCGGTCGCACCGAGGCGCCCAGGCCCGAATGGACCTCCGGCTACGAGCGGGACGTCACCGTCGTCGGCTACCCGGAGTCCGAGCACAACCCGGAGAACAGGCCCGTCTCGTGCACGACGCAGACCCGTCACGACGATGACGACCCGGACATGCTCTACATGAGCTGTGCGGGTTTCTGGACGGGTACGAGCGGCAGTCCCTGGATCGCCGACCGGGGCGGGGCGGATCCCGCCGGGCACCTGATCGGGGTGCTGAGCGGCGGCGACACCGACGTGGACTCAACGGCCGCGCTGTTCGACGAGCGTGCGAAGGCGCTGTACGAGCGGGCCGCCCGGGACTGAGCGTCCCGTCCCGCCTCCTTCTCCGCAGCCCCCCGCCCCCGCCACCGCCCCCGCCCCGCTACCGCTTCCTGCGCTCCGTGCTGACGATCACGACCACCGCCGCCACGACGATCGCGCCGCCGACCAGGATCGGCCAGGTCAGGGCCTCGTCGAGGATCAGCGCGCCGAGGGCTACGGCGACGACCGGGTTGACGTACGCGTACGTGGCCACCAGGGACAGCGGCGCGGCCTGCAGCAGCCACACGTACGCGGTGAAACCGACGAGTGAGCCGAAGACGACCAGGTAGCCCAGGGCCAGCCAGGAGGCGGTGGAGAAGGCGGCCGGGTCCAGGCCGCGGTGCTCGCCGCGCAGTAGGCCGACGACCACGCCCGCGATCCCGCCGGCGAGCATCTGGTAGGCGCTGCCCGTGAAGGGATTGCCGGGCAGCGACAGCTTCGAGGCGGAGAAGGAACCCAGCGACCACAGCACCGACGCCACCACCACCAGCAGCACGCCCGACAACCGCACGGTGCCGCTCAGTCCGGGGCTGGTCAGCACCGCGAGCCCGGCGAGGCCGACGAGCACCCCGGCCAGGGTGCGGGCCGGGGGCCGGTCGCCGGTGGCCGTTCGCAGCACCACCACCCACATGGGCACCGCGGCCACCAGCAGTGCGGCCAGGCCGGACGGCACGGAGGTCTCGGCGAGCACGACCAAGCCGTTGCCGCCGAGGATCAGCAGCAGGCCGACCAGGATCGCCGAGCCGAGCTGCGCACGGGTGGCCCGGAGCGCGGCCGGCCCGTGGCGCCAGGCGACGATGGCGGCCAGCAGCAGGCCTGCGGTGATGAAACGGGCCCCGGCGGAGAGGAAGGGCGGCATCGTCTCGACGACGATCCGGATGCCGAGGTAGGTCGAGCCCCACACGACGTAGACGAGGGCCAGCGCGGTCCAGACCGCTCCGGTGATCCTGCCGTGCGAGGTGGCTGCGGCTCTGCCGTCCACCGGGGTTGAGGTGCTCATGCCCGGATCCTATGGTCGTTGGCCCATGCAGGCATCTGGGTGTCTCAGCCCTTGAGCAGGTTGTTCAGCTCGCCGTACGGGAGCGAGCGCGCGAGCGATCCGTAGGTCCCGTCGGTGACCAGCTCCTCGGCGGCGCGGCGGACGAGCGCGTACGCGGCTTCGGCCACCCACGAGTCGAGGCTGACGCGGGAGACGCCGAGGGCGCCGAGGGCGGCGACGGTCGGGGCGTCGGGGCCGAGGAGGATGTTGAGGGGGGCGTCGATGCCCTTGGCCAGCTCGGCCACGACGGCCGGGTCGAGGACGCCGGGCACGAAGACGCCGGTGGCTCCCGCCCGGAGGTAGGCGGTGGCGCGGGCGAGGGTCTCGTCGAGGCGGTCGGCGGGCTCGCCCAGGCCCTTGAGGAAGGTGTCGATCCGGGCGTTGATGTAGAGCGGGACCCCGGCGGCGTCGGCCGCGGCGCGGGCGGCCGCCAGGCGCTCGGCCTGCTCGGCGGGGGCGCGGGTGCCGTCCTCGATGTTGATCCCGACCGCGCCTGCGGCGACGACCCCCGCGACGGTCTCGCCGACGGCGGCCGGGTCGGCGCCGAAGCCGCCCTCGATGTCGGCGGTGACCGGCACGGACACGGCGGCGGTCACGCGGGCGATCAGGTCGAGGGCGCGGTCGCGGGCGAGCGCGTCGCCGTCCGGGGAGCCGAGGGACCACGCGACGCCCGCGCTGGTGGTGGCGACGGCGGGGGCGCCGGTGGCCTCCACGATGCGGGCGCTCGCGACGTCCCAGGCGTTCGCCAGGGCGAGCGGGGCGGCGGGGGTGTGCAGCGCGGCGAAGGCGGTGGCTTTGGCGGCGAGGCCGATGTGGGTGCTCATGCCGTCAGTTGACCAGATGGGGTGGGGCGGGGGCTCGCGGATTTCCGACCTCTGCCTTTGCGCTGCGCGGGCTCGGCGGATTCGGGGCCTGCCGGTGCGTTGCCGGGTGCGGCCCCCGTTGCGGGGGGCTCTGCCCCCGGACCCCCGCGCCTCAAACGCCGGCGGGGCTGAAAGATCGGGGCTCCGCTCGGACCCCGCGCCTCAAACGTCGGCGGGGCTGCGATTCGGGGTGGTTACGGGGCCAGGCCCGTTTTGGCGCCCGCGCCGCAGAGGGGGATGACGGCCGTGCGGCCCTGCAAGGGGTCGGTCGGGGACGTGGGGCCCACCGCCGCCCAGCAGGCCGCCGCCGTCGGTTCCACGAAGAGGCCGCGCCGGGCCAGGTCCCGCTGGGCCTCACGCAGCCGGTCGTCCGGGACCGTCACGAAGGTGCCGCCGGAGGCGCGGACCGCGGCCAGGATCTGGCGGGCGCGCGGCGGTGCCGGGATCGCGATCCCCTCGGCCAGGGTCGGCCGCTGTTCCACCGGAGCGGCATCCTCGGCGCCCGCCGCGAACGCCTCCGCGAGCGGGGCCACCGCCTCCGACTGGACCGCGATCAGGGCCGGCGGCCTGACGCCCCGTCGGGCCAGCTCCTGCGTCGCCAGCGCGGCCCCGAGCAGCAGCGTGCCGTTGCCCACCGGGACCACCAGCGCCTCGGGCAGCCGTCGGCCCATCTCCTCCCACACCTCGTACACGTAGGTCTTGGTCCCGTGCAGGAAGTACGGGTTGAACACGTGGCTCGCGTAGAAGACGCCGGGGGCGTCGGCCTCCTTGCGGGCGGCCAGGGCCGCGGCCTCGCGGCCGCCGGGGACCACGCGGACGGCCGCCCCGTGTGCCCGCATCTGCTCGGTCTTCTTCTCCGATGTCCCCTCGGGCACGAAGATCTCGCAGTCGAGTCCGGCCCGTGCGCAGTACGCCGCCACCGACGTCCCCGCGTTGCCGCTGCTGTCCGCCACGACGCGCTGCGGCGCGAGCCGGCGGGCGAGCTCCACGAGCATCACGGCGCCCCGGTCCTTGAAGGACAGGGTCGGCATCAGGAAGTCGAGCTTGGCGTGAACCCGTTCCCCCAGCGGGATCAGCGGAGTGTGCCCCTCCGCCAGGGAGAGGGAGAACGCCCCCGGCAGCGGCAGCACCGGCCCGTACCGCCACAGCGAGTTCGGTCCGGCCGACGGTTCGAGCGCCGCGTCCGGGTCCGGCGTGAAATCGAGGTCCCAGGGTCCGCCGCACAGAGGGCACCCCCAAGGCGCGGTCCGGACGTCGGCGCGTGTACCGTCCTCGGAGCAGACGTAACCGGGGGGTGCGTGCGTCATGTGCGGAGCGCCTTTGGTCGGTCATGGCCGGGGTATGGCACGGATGTTACGCGTTCGTTGTCCTCTTGTCGGGTCGCGCCGAGGGTGGGTCAACCTTTCGGAGGCGACCGCCCGTTGGGCCATCTGCGTTGTCATGGCCACGCTTGCGAGGCTTCGCCGCCCCCCCGCAATGCACCACCTAAGAGGAGGACCCGTCACATGCCAGTGATGCGTCACAGACGCCGGAAGATCGCCGGTATCAGCGCGGCCGCGGTCGTGGCCATCGCCCTGGGTTCGGCCGCCGCCGCGCTGCCCGCCTCGGCCGCCGACGGCGGCGCGCGGGGTGTGGTCCAGAACGCCGGGGCCCCCGGGACCGTGCCCAACAGCTACATCGTGACGCTGAAGGACACCGCGCCCCGCTCGACCACGGCGAGCGGCAAGCTCGTCGCCAAGAAGTACGGCGCGAAGATCGACCGGACCTACAGCGCGGCCCTCAACGGCTACTCCGTCGAGGTCTCCCAGGCGCAGGCCGAGAAGATCGCCGGGGACCCGGCGGTCCAGTCGGTCGTGGCCAACCGCACCTTCACCGTCAACGCCACGCAGCCGGGCCCGCCGTCCTGGGGCCTGGACCGCGTCGATCAGCGCGCGCTGCCGCTGAACCAGAGCTACACCTACCCGGACAAGGCGGGCGAGGGCGTCACCGCGTACGTCCTCGACACCGGTGTCCGCATCACGCACCAGGACTTCGGCGGACGCGCCTCCTACGGCTACGACGCCATCGACAACGACAACACCGCCCAGGACGGCCACGGCCACGGCACGCACGTCGCCGGCACCGTCGCGGGCGGGTCGTACGGCGTGGCGAAGAAGGCCAAGATCGTCGGCGTCCGCGTCCTCGACAACGAGGGCTTCGGCACGACCGCCCAGGTCGTCGCGGGCATCGACTGGGTGACGCGCAACGCCGTCAAGCCGGCCGTCGCCAACATGTCGCTCGGCGGCGGCGCCGACACCGCGCTCGACACGGCCGTCCGCAACTCCATAGCCTCCGGCATCACCTACGCCGTGGCCGCGGGCAACGAGTCGGCCAACGCCTCCACCAAGTCCCCGGCGCGTGTCGCCGAGGCCATCACCGTCGGCGCCACCACGAACACCGACGCCAAGGCGAGCTACTCCAACTACGGCCCGGCCCTGGACCTCTTCGCGCCCGGCTCCGCCATCACCTCCGCATGGGGTACGGGCGACTACGCGACCAACACCATCAACGGCACCTCGATGGCCACGCCGCACGTCGCGGGCGCGGCCGCCGTCTACCTGTCGCAGAACCCGGCCAGCACCCCGGCCCAGGTGGCCACGGCACTGATCGGCTCCTCGACCCCGAACGTGGTGGGCGGCCCCGGCACCGGTTCGCCGAACCGCCTGCTCCACGTCACCGCCCTGGGCCCCGTCCCGCCGGGCAAGCGCTTCGAGAACACCACCGATTACGCGATCAACGACCAGGCGACCGTCGAGTCCTCGATCGCCGTCAGCGGCGTGGTGGGCAGCGCCCCGACGACGCTGAAGGTCCCGGTCGACATCAAGCACACGTACATCGGTGACCTGAAGGTCGACCTGGTCGCGCCCGACGGCACCGTCTACACGATGCACAACCGTTCCGGCGAGGGCGCCGGCAACATCATCCGGACCTTCACCGTGAACGCCTCCTCCGAGACGGCGCCGAACGGCACGTGGAAGCTCCGGGTGAACGACAACTCCACCGGCGACACCGGGAAGATCGATTCCTGGGCCCTGCAGTTCTGAGGGGCGAAGCCGGCGGCCGTGACTGAGCCGTGAGGAAACAGCGGGGGCGACCGATTGACGGTCGCCCCCGCTGCGTACTATTCGCGCATCCGTCCGCGCCCGCCGTGGTGCCTCCTGGCACCCCGCGATGCCCTCTGCCACCTGCGATGGAGTCCGACCCCTTGAGCATCCCGCCGAGTCCTCCTCCCGGACCGGGCCACTCCTGGCCCCCGCCGTCGCCGCAGCCGGGGTGGGGATGGGGACCGCCGCTCGGCCAGGGGTCGCAGCCGCCGGCGCTCAACGGCTTCGCCCTCGCCTCGCTCCTCGCCGGACTGCTCTGTTTCCCGCCGCTCGGCATCGCCTTCGGCATCGCGGCGCTCGTGCAGATCGCGAAGAAGGGCGACCGGGGCAGGGTCCTGGCGATCACGGGGCTGGTGGTCTCCGTCGTGATGACCGGTGTGATGGCCCTCGCCCTCGGCCGGCTGGTGCAGGCGGCTCCCGCCCGGTTCGACGGCCTGACCGAATACACCGAAGTCGACGGCGAGCTGCGGGACATCGGCGACCTCAAGGCGGGCGACTGCTTCAACGTCCCCGGCGGGGACCTGTTCGACGAGCGGCCGCTCATGTACGCGGTCGACTGCTCCCGCGTGCACCATGGCGAGGTCACGGCGTCGACGGCGGTGGGAGCCGCGGACGCCCCCGATTCGAGCGAGGGCGACCGGGCGTCGGAGGACGCCTGCTGGAAGGCCCAGGACGAGTACGCGATGGACACCTGGGCTCTGCCCGACTTCGCGGAGATGTTCTACTACGCCCCCTCGTCCGAGTCCTGGCGGGAGGGGGACCGGCAACTGCTCTGCGTGATCGGCACGACGGAGGAGGAGTGGCGCGGCAGCCTGCGCCGGGACGCGGGCATGCTGAAGCCGGAGCAGGCGGCCTTCCTGCGGGCGGCCAACGGCGTGGAGTTCGTCATGAGTCGGCCGCCCGTGGAGGAGGTCGACGACGCGCTCCAGAAGTACCAGGCATGGGCGCGCGAGATGCACGCGGTGCTGGGCGAGGAGGCGAAGGTCCTCCAGCAGGACGCGGCCCGGCCGGGGCTGGAGAAAGCCGTTCCGGCCCAGCTCAAGGAGATCGAGGTGGCCCGCGCGGCCTGGCAGCGCGCCTCCCAGGCGAGGACGGGGACGGAGTTCGACCGGCTGTGGGACCGGGCGCTGGCCGCGATGTCCCTGGAGACGGAGAAGGCGCTGCGCGGCGCGTACGGGCTTTCGACGGAGGTTCCGCGGTGGCTCCAGGACAGCCCGGAGGGCACGGAGGACCCGGAGGCCGGGCCCGCCCGGATGCCCTCGTCGCGGTCGGTGTGACGTCTCCGGGGTAACGCGCGGTAACGGGTTTGAGTGACCTGGCTTCATCACTTCGGGTGAAACTCTGGCCCTTGCTTGCGGTCTTTAACCATCGGTTGCCAGGGTGTAGCTGTCTGTCAACCTGATGGGAGTGGCCAGTGACTTTCGGTGAGCAGCCGGCCTATCTGCGCGTGGCCGGGGATCTTCGACGCCAGATCGTCGACGGTTCTCTGCCCCCGCACGCCCGGCTCCCCTCCCAGGCACGCATCCGCGAGGAGTACGGGGTCTCCGACACCGTGGCCCTGGAGGCGCGCAAGGTCCTCATGGCGGAGGGACTGGTCGAGGGCAGGTCCGGGTCCGGTACGTACGTGCGCGAGCAGCCGGTGCCGCGGCGGGTGGCCCGTTCCGGCTACCGCACGGGCGGCTCCTCGACGCCGTTCCGCCAGGAGCAGGCCGACTCCGGCGCGCGGGGGACGTGGGAGTCGAGCAGCGAACAGGCGGGCGCGCCCGCGGAGATCGCGAAGCGGCTCGGCATCGAGCCGGGCGAGCGGGTGATGAGGACGCGGTACGTCTACCGCGACGCGGGCGAGACGATGATGCTCTCGACCTCCTGGGAGCCCCTGGCGGTGACCGGGCGGACCCCGGTGATGCTGCCCGAGGAGGGCCCGCTGGGCGGCTCCGGGGTCGTCGACCGGATGGCCGCGATCGACGTCGTCGTCGACAACATGGTGGAGGAGGTCGGCGCACGGCCCGGCCTGGCGGAGGAACTCCTCCTGCTCGGCGGGGTCCCGGGGCACGTGGTGCTGGTGATCGGCCGCACCTACTTCGCCTCCGGCCGCGCGGTGGAGACAGCCGACGTGGTCGTCCCGGCCGACCGCTACCGCCTGGCGTACCACCTCCCGGTGCGCTGACAGGCCGACGGCCGTCCGTACGGCCGTCGGCCCCCGACCCGCCGGGGCTTCGCCGGATCCGGCGACCCGGCGGGTTTCGGCGCGATGGTGATCGCCCCCGGCCGCCCCGAACTGCGCCTTCCGCGGGCCGGCCGGGCGGCCGCGCCGTCCCGGGGTGTGCCGTAGCGAAGGCCGGAACCCCCCTCTTCCCGGGCCCTCGGGCCGCCCGGGCGACCGGTCCCCCCGAAGCTACCTGCGGGTATACCCCTCCGTAGGAAGGCCGGGGGCCGTGGTCGCGCTTCCCGGCTGCCCGTATGCGCCCCGGTTCGGACCGGCGCGCGCGGCGCACTCGTACGCATGGCCGGATGCGTACGCCTGCCAGGTACCTCTTCGTGAAAAACCGTATCCGCTCCGTAAAGGTCGGGCGTAAGGTCGGGCATATGCGCAATGCGGTTTCCCGGGCAGATACGTCGGCGGAGGGTGAAACGCGATGAACGACAGCGGTGCACTGCTTCCGTGGCTGGTCATACGTCAGGACGACAACGGCAACCGCTACCGGGTGGGCCGGTACGCCACCCGGGCCGAGGCCCAGAAGGTCGCCGACAGCCTCGACGACCGAGGACACAAGCAGCTCTACTGGGTCGAGCGGATCGGTCAGACCGCCACGATGAACTGAGCTGAGCGGCGCCTCACGGCGCTGGCATAGGCTCCGCCCATGACGGTACGAGTGGTCGTGGGCGGAGCCCTTTGTCATGAGGGGCGCCTGCTGGCCGCCCGCCGCAGCGCACCGCCGGAGCTCGCCGGACGCTGGGAGCTGCCGGGCGGAAAGGCCGAACCGGGTGAGTCCGTCCCCGAGGCGCTGGTGCGCGAACTGCGCGAGGAGCTCGGCGTGGAGACCGAGCCGCTGGAGCGGATCCCGGGGGAGTGGCCGCTGAAACCCGGGCTGGTCCTGCACGTGTGGACGGCGCGGCTGCTCTCCGGGGTGCCGGCGCCGCTGGAGGACCACGACGAACTGCGCTGGCTGGGGCCGGAGGAGCTGGAGTCGGTGGACTGGCTCGACCAGGACCGCCCCGCCGTCGCCGAGGCAGGCCGCCGACTGCGCGACGCGGACGGCGACGGGAGCAGCGGGAACGACGGGAGCGGCGAAGGCGGCGGGGGCGCGTGACGCTCGCGTTCTAGGCCGTCTGCGCCACAGTGCGCCGGTGGGTTCGGGATCGAGTGGTACGACGCCCTGAATATCGGGTATGTCGCTATTAATCCCTATCTCGTCCCCCTTTCGTCCCAGACGAACCGGACTGGGGTCGCTGCTGGCCCGGGAAGTGATCGGCGTGATCGACACAGACGGTGAGTGCGCCGAGTGGGCCTTCCCCGCCGAGCCCGGCGCCGTCCGCACCGCCCGCCACGCCGTCCGCGGAACCCTGCACGAGTGGGGCCTCGAAGCCGTCGGCGATGTGACCGTCCTGCTGGTCAGCGAGCTGGTGACCAATTCCCTGCGCTACGCCTCCGGCCCCATCGGCGTCCGCCTGATACGGCGCAATCCGGCCGCCCAGGGCCCCGCGGACACCCCTGTCGGGGGCCCCGCGCTGCTTGTGGAGATCTCCGATCCGCTTCCGGATCCGCCCCGGGAGCGGGTGGCCGACTCGGAGGACGAGGGGGGCCGCGGACTGCACCTCGTGGCCGCCTCCTCGCAGCGATGGGGAACACGTCACGGGAAAACAGGGAAGACTGTGTGGTTCGAGTTGGCTCTTCCTGGTGAGTAACAAGGTGAGCGGTGGCGGGGGACCCCCCGCGGCGCCTCCCGGCGGTCGCCGGGAGGGGGGCCGGGGGAGATCGCGCGACATGGCTTGAAATCATCGAGACCGTGCTGTGATCGTGAACGCCGTGCCGTCCGGGGTCGTGGTGCTGAATACTGCCGTCATGGCCGGTCCGGTTGCGGTGAGCTGGAGGGGACGGTCGCGTGAGCGAAATACCTGCGCAGGCACATCAGGCCGACGTGCCTCGGGAGACATGGCACGACGCCCTGTGGCACAGCAGTCCGCCTGGCTCGATATATGACTACATAAAGGTCGCATCCTTCTCGATCGGGCCCGACGGGTTCATCGACCAATGGAGCCTGCGTGCCGAGGAGCTCTTCGGACTGACGGCCGCCCAGACCGTCGGGCGCGACCCGGTCGACGCCTTCATGCCCCCCGAGTTGCGCCCGGACGCCCACCGCAAGGTCGCCGAGATCCTCGACGGCAAGGAGTGGACGGGCCTGATCCCCTTCCGGATCCCGGGCGGGAACGGCGCGCACGGCGTGGCCGAGATCTATGTGATGCCCACCCAGACCGAAACCGCGGAACGGGCCGCCCTCTGCGTCGTCGTCGACGTACGGGCGCTGCGCCGCATCGAATCCGACCTTGCCGCTTCACAAGCCATATTCGGCCAATCCCCCTTCGGCTTCCTGCTCTTCGGCACGGACCTCACCGTGCAACGGGCCAACCGCCGCTTCGCCACCGTCTTCGGCGGCACCGCCGAGACGCACCGCGGCCGCACCGTGCACGACTACCTGCCCGCGCACGAGGCGGACCGGATGGCCGATGCCCTGCGCCGGGTGCTGGACACCGGCGACGCGGTCACCGACCTCCGGATCACCGGATCCACCCCGCGCAGCCGGGAGAACCGCCACTGGTCCATCAACCTCTACCGCGTGCACGGCGGCAGCGGTCGCCCGATCGGTGTCGCCGGCATCGGCACGGACGTCACCCGCCGCCACCTCGCCGCCCGCGAGGCCGCCGGGGTCCGGCGCAATCTCGCCCTCCTCAACGAGGCCGGGCACCGCATCGGCAACTCCCTCGACCTGGAGACCACCGCCCGGGAACTCCTCGACGTCACCGTCCCGGGCTTCTGCGACCTGGCCGCAGTCGACCTCTACCAGGGGCTGCTGCTCGGCGACGACGACCGGCCCGCACGGCCCCAGGGGCCCGGCGTGCCCAGCCTGCCCGGCCAGGGCCCGGCCCGCACGCCCTCCGCCGCCCTGCGCCGGGTGGCCTTCGCCTCCGCCGTCTCCGACGCCCCGCTGTCCGGGCCGGGCGCGCTGGTCGCCGTCGGTGACATCCACCGCTATCCGGCGGCCTCGCCGGGCGCGCTGGCCCTGCGTACGGCACGGCCGCGGCTGATCGAGGGCGGCGGGCCGGAAGACCTCGTGCAGTCCACCCTGGTGGTGCCGATGGTCGCCCACGACACGGTGGTCGGACTCGCGCAGTTCTCCCGTACGAAGGGCAGCGAGCCCTTCGGCGAACGGGACCGGGCGGTGGCCGTGGAACTGGCCGCACGCGCCGCGGTGTGCATCGACAACGCACGCCTGTACCGGCGCGAGCACGAGCGGGCGCTGATCCTGCAGCGCAGCCTGCTGCCCCCCGGCGACCCGGAGGCGGCGGGCCTGGACATCGCCTGCCGCTACCTGCCGGGCAACGCGGCCACCGAGGTCGGCGGCGACTGGTTCGACGTCATCGAACTGCCCGGCCACCGCACGGCGCTGGTCGTCGGCGACGTCATGGGCCGGGGCCTGCGGGCCGCCGTCGCCATGGGCGAACTGCGCACCGCCGTACGGACCCTGGCCCTGCTGGACCTCGAACCGGCGGAGGTGCTGACCGCGCTCGACGAGATCGCGCGCGGGCTCGGCGCACCCGGCGGCTCCCAGCAGGCCTCCCGCGCCGCCCTGCACTCCCGGGACTCGGACCGCTCGGAGGTGTACCTCGCCACCTGCGTGTACGCGGTCTACGACCCGGTGACGCGGCGCTGCACCATCGCCAACGCCGGCCACATGCCGCCGGTGCTGGTGTCGCCGAACCAGGCCGGACCGGGCGAGGACCGGGAGCCCATGCCCGCCCTGCTGCTGGAGGTGCCGCCCGGGCTGCCGCTCGGGGTGGGCGGGGAGCCGTTCGAGGAGGTCGAGGTCGAACTCCCCGAAGGCGCCCTGCTCGCCCTGTACACCGACGGGCTCGTGGAGTCCCGGGACCACCCCCTGGAGGAGGGCCTGCGCGGCCTGCGCGCCGCGCTGGCGGATCCGGTCCGCCCCCTGGAGGATGTCTGCGACCACGTGCTGAACACCCTGGACACCCGGCACGGCGAGGACGACATCGCCCTGCTGATGGCCCGGGTGCAGGGGCTGCCCGTGGACGCGGTCGGGGACTGGCAGCTGCCGCGGGAGGCCCGCTCGGTGGGCCGGGCGCGGGAACTGGCCCGGGCCAAGCTGCCGGCGTGGGGCCTGGAGGGCCTGCTGGACACCACCGAGCTGCTGGTCAGCGAACTCGTCACCAACGCCCTGCGCTACGGAGAGGGCGAGATCCGGCTCCGGCTGCTGCTGGACCGGACGCTGGTGTGCGAGGTGTGGGACGCGAACCTGGTCCAGCCGCGGCGCCGGCGCGCCCGCGACACCGACGAGGGCGGCCGGGGCCTGCAGCTGGTGGGCCTGCTGTCCGCCGGGTGGGGCACCCGGCGCACCCACCGGGGCAAGACCGTGTGGTTCGAGCTGCCGCTGCCGGGCGCGGCGGAGGAGGGCGTCACGGAACTCTCGGCGGAGCAGCTCCTCAACATGTACGGCTGACGGGCCCGCGGGGAGCCGGGTTGCCGCCGCACCGCGGCAGCCCGGCCCCGCCCGGTGCCCGGCCGTTCAGGCAGCGCCCTGCTTCAGGGCGGCCAGGCGGGCCTCGATCTCACTGCGGCGGTCCAGGTCGTCCAAGGACTCGAACTGCGCGTCCAGGGAGGACGCGGCCAGCTCCTGCTTGCCCAGGGCCATCGCCTCCTCCCGCCGCACCTTCTCCTCGAAGCGGCTCAGGTCGCTCGTCGGGTCCATGACGTCGATGCTCTTCACCGCGTCCAGCATCGTGTTCTGCGCCTGCGCGGTCCGCGCCCGGGCCACCAGCTCGTCCCGCTTCGCCTGGAGCTCCGCCAGCTTGTTCTTCATCGACTCCAGGCCCGACTTGAGCTTGTCGACGACCTCCGTCTGCGCGGCGATCGTCGGCTCCGCCGTCCTGGCCTCCTTCTCCGACTGCAACTGCCGCCCCAGCGCCACCTTCGCCAGGTTGTCGAACCGGTCGGCCTCCGCAGTGGCCCCCGACGCCCTCAGCTCGTCCGCCTTCCGGCTCGCGGCCAGGGCCTTGGAACCCCACTCGGCCGCCGCGTCCACGTCCTCCTTGTGGTCCGCCTCCAGCATCCGCAGGTTGCCGATCGTCGTCGCGACCGCCTGGTCCGCCTCCGAGATGTTGTTGCTGTAGTCCCGGATCAGCTGATCCAGCATCTTCTGCGGGTCCTCCGCCTGGTCCAGCAGCGCGTTGATGTTGGCCTTGGCGAGCTGGGTGACCCGGCCGAGGATGGTCTGCTTGCTCATGATGGGTCTCTCCTGGTGAGGGATGGTCTGTCCGGTACGGGACCCGCGCCGCGGGAGGTTCAGAAGCGGCCGCCGCCGCCCATGCGGCCCCGGGTGCCACCGCCTCCGAAGGAGCCCGGGCCGCTGCCACCGCCGCCGCTGCCGCCGAATCCGCCGAAGCCCCCACCGCCCCCGCCGAAGCCGCCGCCGAATCCCCCACCGCCCCGGCCGCCCCGCAGGATCTCGCCGAGGATGATCCCGCCCAGTACGGCGCCGCCCTGCCCGCCGCCGCGCCGGCCCGCGTACGGGTCCTGGTACGCCCCCACGTCCTGCTCCGCCAACTGCTGCGCCTGCCGCGCGAGCGCATCCGCCTGCTGGGCCTCCGCCAGCGCCTCCGACGGGTCGCCCGCCGCCAGCGCCCCGGCCCGCTCCAGATGCCGGCCCGCCTCCGCCAGCCGCGTGCGGGCCTGGCTGCCCACCGCGCCCCTGCTCGTGGTGATGTAGTCCGTCGCCGCGCCGATCGCACTGCGCGCCGCGAGCATCGCCTGGTCCAGCAGGGCCGCCGCCCGCTGCCGGCCCGACTCCCGCTGCCGGGCCCCGGCCAGGGCCTCGTCCAGGGCCGCGTCGGCCTCCTCCACGCGGCGCAGGGCGTCGATCGGGTCGTAGCGGCCGGCCGCCTGCTCCTGCCGTACGTCGGCCAGTACGGCCTCGGCCCGGCCGATGCGCCCGCGCAGGTCCGCCGTCGAGGTGCCCTCCGCTGTGCCGGTGAGCAGCCCGCGGGCGTCCGCGAGGTCGGTCTCCGTCTCGGTCAGCGCGCCCGGCAGCTTCCCGGCCGCCTCGGCCAGCTCCTGCGCCCGCCGCTCCACGGCGTCCATCAAGGTCGCCGCCTGGTCCACCGCGCCCTCGGCGGACCGCACGTGTACGGCCGCCGCGCCGTTCCCGCCCGCGTCGACGGCAGCGTGGGCCAGGCCCAGGTTGGTCGCCGCGAACAGCAGCCGGTCCTTGGCCTGCCCGGGGTTGGAGGAGACCGGCGCGGAAGCGGAGTCGGCGTACCGCCGGGCCAGCGCGGTCAGGGTCGCCTCGGCGGTGGTGGTGCGCCCGGTCAGCTCCAGATAGCGCTCCTCCACGGCCGCCAGGGCCTGCGGGGCGTTCTTCTCCAGGTCCCGCAGGCGGTCGAAGTCCGCCGCCTGGGCGTCGAGCCGCCGGTTCGCCTCGGTGCAGCGGGCGACGATCTCGTCCAGCATCCGGCGCCGGGTCGCGTCGTCCTCCGGATAGGCATCGTCGAGCTGCTGGCGCAGCCGGAAGGCGTGCGTCAGCTCACCCTTGGCGTACTCCACGGCCGCGGTGAACGGGGCGGCCGCCTCCTCGCCGAACTGCGCGGTGGCGAAACCGAGTTCCTCGGCGCTGGTGCGGACCGCGTCGTCCGTCTCCACCAGCAGGGACTTCGCCCGGCCGTCCAGCTCCGGCAGCGGGAGGCGGTCCGGCGCGCCCTCGGGCCAGCCCGGCCCGGTCGTCGTACCGCGGCCGCCGGTCGCAGCGTCCTTGCGCCTGCGGCGGGTGTAGGCGTACACGCCGAGCGCCCCGGCCGCGCCGACCGCGACCACCGGGAGCACGTAGTCCCCGGCGCCGCTCCCGCCGCTGCCGCCGCCGGGGTCGGCCGGGCCGGGGGTGATGGTCGGAGCCGGTACGGGCTGACCGCCGAGGACCGCGTTGTAGCCGTTCGCCGCGCCGATCGCCGCGCCCGCCCAGTCGTTCTGCCGCAGGGCGGGCTCGATCGCGGTACGCGCCACCTCCGCCAGCTGCCGCTCGGTGAAACCGGAGTCGACATCGGCCGAATAGGCGTACTGGCGGTCCCCGGTGGCCACCGCCAGCAGGACGTCGTCCCGGCCGAGGCCGTTGCGCTGTGCGGTGGCGTCCGCCCAGCTCTGCGCGGAGCGCCCGGAGAAGTCCTGCACGTACGCCACGAAGAGCTGGATCTTCCGGTCGGCGTACAACTTGTCGAGGGCGGCGGTGACGGCGGACTTCCGCTCGCCGAGCGCGCCGACGAGGTCGGTGATCTGCCCCTGGCGCTCCAAGGCGACGGGGTCCTCGGCCCGCGCGGGCGGAGCCTGCGCGGCGCCCCAGCCGCCGACCGCCAGCAGTCCGGCGGCCAGGGCGAGCCCGGCCCGTGCGAGTGCTCTGCTGCGCGGCTCGGTTCTCGGCGGGATCACATTTGGGAGGGTATGAGTGCTTTTCTGCGCCCGCATCCGGAGGACAGGCCAGTGACCCGGCCAGGGGGCGGTCGTTGGCAGGCCATGAAGAAGATCATGACTGCGGCCGTGCTCACCGTGGCCGCCCTCGCCCTCACCGCCCCCGCACACGCCGACAACGACTCGAACTTCGGGGGAGGGGTGAACGCGGCCAACAACTGGAACTTCACCGCGGCCGCCGTCTGCCTCCAGGAGGTCGCCGTCGTCCCCGTGCTCGGAGACTACGTGTCGGACCACGTCAACAACTGCTCCAACGGAAACGTCATCGACCACTCCGGCCGCTGACCGGCACCGGGCCCGCTTCCCCTGCCGCGGGGGCGGGCCCGGCCCGCCCTCAGGGCCTCCGGCGCCCGATCTTGCTGCCGAGCCAGACCAGCGGGTCGTACTTGCGGTCCACCGCCCGCTCCTTCAGCGGGATCAGCGCATTGTCGGTGATCTTGATGCCCTCGGGGCAGACCTCCGTACAGCACTTGGTGATGTTGCAGTAGCCGAGCCCGTGCTCCTCCTGCGCGGCCCGCTTGCGGTCGAGGCCCGCGTCCGAGGCCGCGTCCAGGGGGTGCATGTCGAGCTCCGCCACCCGCATCAGGAAGCGCGGACCCGCGAAGGCGGGCTTGTTCTCCTCGTGGTCACGCACCACGTGGCAGGTGTCCTGGCACAGGAAGCACTCGATGCACTTGCGGAACTCCTGTGAGCGCTCCACGTCGATCTGCTGCATCCGGTAAGCGCCCGGGGCCACCCCCTCCGGCGGCACGAAGGCCGGGACCTCCCGCGCCTTCTGATAGTTGAAGGACACGTCCGTGACCAGGTCCCGGACCACGGGGAAGGCGCGCAGCGGTGTGATCGTGATCGTCTCGGTCCGCTCGAAGGTGGACATGCGCGTCATGCACATCAGCCGCGGCCGGCCGTTCACCTCGGCGCTGCACGAGCCGCACTTGCCCGCCTTGCAGTTCCAGCGCACCGCCAGGTCGGCCGCCTGGGTGGCCTGGAGGCGGTGGACGATGTCGAGGACCACCTCACCGTCGTGCACCTCGACCGTGAAGTCCGCAAGCGATCCGCCCTCCGCGTCGCCCCGCCAGATCCGGAAGCTCGCGTCGTACGTGCTCATTCGTTCTCCTTGAGTGGGCAGCGGCAGGCTTCAGCCGGGGAGGAACGCATACGCGGCTCGGTACGGCGAATGGGCGGAAATGAGCGCTGCGTGATGCTGCGGCCTGGGCTTGTGTCCGAATATCGGCCGGTTCTAGCGTTCGGGACGTGGGGACTTCCTCTGTGAAGCGGGCGTTCAAGTACCGCTTCTATCCGACGAACGCACAGGCCGCGGAGCTGATGCGGACGTTCGGCTGCGTGCGGAAGGTCTACAACCTTGCTCTGGCAGTCCGCAGCGAGGCGTGGTCGGTGGCAGCAGAGCGGGTCGGCTACGGGCAGACGTCGGCCATGCTCACCGCGTGGAAGAAGACCGAGGAGCTTGCCTACTTGTCCGAGGTGTCCTCGGTTCCGCTCCAGCAGGCCCTTCGGCACCTGCAGAACGCATTCGTTGGATTCTGGTGCAAGCGGTCGCGGTTTCCGAGGTTCAAGTCGAAACGGAAGTCGCGTGCCGCCGCGGAGTACACGCGCAGCGCGTTCCGGTATGCCGACGGTCGGCTGGTGCTGGCGAAAATGGCCGAGCCGCTCGACATCGTGTGGTCCCGGCCGCTTCCCGCAGGCGCCGTGCCGACGACGGTCACAGCGTCTCGGGACAGCGCCGGGCGCTGGTTCGTGTCGCTGCTGTGCGAGGACACGCCCGCCCCGATGCCCGCCTCCACGACAGCGGTCGGTATCGATGTCGGGCTGACGTCCCTGATCACGCTCTCCACCGGGGAGAAAGTGATCAACCCGAAGCATGAAGGACGGGACCGGAAGCGACTGACGCGCGCACAGCGGGTGCTGGCGCGGAAGGAGAAGGGAAGCAAGAACCGGGCCAAAGCCCGCGTTCGTGTGGCAAGGGTTCACGCACGGATCGCGGACCGGCGCAGAGATCACCTGCACAAATTGTCGACTCGACTCGTGCGCGAAAACCAAACGCTCGTGATCGAGGAGCTGGCCATCGACAACCTGCTCAAGAACCACAAGCTCGCCCGCGCCATCAACGATGCCGCATGGCGCGAACTGCGGACCATGCTGGAGTACAAGGCAGCCTGGTACGGACGTGAGCTGATCACCGTTGACCGCTGGTTTCCCAGCACGCGCCTGTGCTCCGCCTGCGGGGTACTCGCCGAGGCCATTTCCCTGGCTGTCCGTGAGTGGACGTGTCAGAGCTGCGGAACGGGTCACGACAGGGACGAGAACGCAGCTGTCAATCTTCTGGCCGCCGGGCTGGCGGTCACTGCCTGTGGAACGGATGCAAGACCTCAACGAGAGTCCTTCTCTCGGTCGGGGCGGTCCGTGTCGAAGCAGGAAACCCCACCCGTGAGGGTGGGAATCCCCTCCATATGAGGAGTGGGAAACGTCAATCGTACAGCTCCTCTTCGGCGAGGTACTTGACCAGCTCTTCCTTGTCGAACAGTGCGAGCAGGTCGGGGCGGATGGGGTCGGTGCGGGTCCGGACCAGCTCGATCCGGTCGGCCGCCGGGTCCGCCGGTACGGGGGCCACCGGCCGGCACAGCAGGTTCACCGGGCGCCAGGTCCGCTCCATCGCCGGGCAGTCCTCGCGGGTGTGCCCGCCCCGGCTCTCGGTGCGCTCCAGGGCCGCGCGGGCCACGCACTCGCTGACCAGCAGCATGTTCCGCAGGTCCAGGGCGAGGTGCCAGCCGGGGTTGAACTGCCGGTGGCCCTCGACGCCGGCCCGGGCGGCCCGTACGCGCAGGGTCGCGAGCCGCTCCAGGGCCTCGGCCATTTCGCCCTCCCGGCGGATGATGCCGACGAGGTCGTTCATGGTCGTCTGGAGTTCCTGGTGGAGGGTGTACGGGTTCTCCGCGCCCTCGGCGGCATGGAACGGGGCCAGCGCCTCCGTGGCGGCCGCGTCGATCTCGGCCTGGGAGACGGCCGGGCGCACGGAGGGGGAGGCCGCGTACGCGGCGGCGTGCAGCCCGGCCCGCCGTCCGAAGACCAGCAGATCGGACAGGGAGTTCCCGCCGAGCCGGTTCGAGCCGTGCATCCCGCCCGCGACCTCACCGGCCGCGAAGAGCCCCGGGACCCCGACGGTGGCCGCGGTCTCGGAGTCGACGGCGATGCCGCCCATCACGTAGTGGCAGGTGGGCCCGACCTCCATCGGCTCCGCCGTGATGTCCACGTCCGCCAGCTCCTTGAACTGGTGGTACATGGACGGCAGCCGCCGCCTGATCCGCTCGGCCGGCATCCGCGTGGACACGTCGAGGAAGACCCCGCCGTGCGGGGAGCCGCGGCCGGCCTTCACCTCCGAGTTGATCGCCCGCGCCACCTCGTCGCGGGGCAGCAGCTCGGGCGGACGCCGGTTGTGGTCCGGGTCCTCGTACCAGCGGTCGCCCTCCTCCTCCGACTCGGCGTACTTCTCCTTGAAGACGTCGGGGACGTAGTCGAACATGAACCGCTTGCCCTCGGAGTTGCGCAGCACCCCGCCGTCGCCGCGCACGGACTCGGTGACGAGGATCCCCTTCACCGACGGCGGCCAGACCATGCCGGTCGGGTGGAACTGCACGAACTCCATGTTGAGCAGGGGAGCACCCGCGAGGAGGGCCAGTGCGTGGCCGTCGCCGGTGTACTCCCAGGAGTTGGAGGTGGTCTTGAAGGACTTGCCGATGCCGCCCGTGGCCAGGACCACGGCCGGGGCCTCCAGCACGAAGAAGCGGCCGGACTCGCGTTCGTAGCAGAAGGCCCCCGAGACCCTCTCCCCGTCCTTCAGGCTGTGGTCCTTCAGAACCCTGGTGACCGTGCACTCCTGGAAGACCTTGAGCCGGGCCTCGTAGTCCCCGTACTCCTTGAAGTCCTCCTGCTGCAGGGCGACGATCTTCTGCTGGAGGGTGCGGATCAGCTCCAGGCCGGTGCGGTCGCCGACGTGCGCGAGGCGGGGGTACTCGTGCCCGCCGAAATTGCGCTGGGAGATCCTGCCGTCGGGGGTGCGGTCGAAGAGCGCGCCCCAGGTCTCCAGCTCCCAGACCCGGTCCGGGGCCTCCCTGGCGTGGAGCTCCGCCATCCGCCACTGATTGAGGAACTTCCCTCCGCGCATGGTGTCGCGGAAGTGCACCTGCCAGTTGTCGCCCTCGTTGACGTTGCCCATGGAGGCGGCGATCCCGCCCTCCGCCATCACCGTATGGGCCTTGCCGAACAGGGATTTGCAGATCACGGCGGTACGCGCGCCCCGCTCGCGGGCCTCGATCGCGGCCCGCAGCCCCGCGCCGCCCGCGCCGACGACGACCACGTCCCACTGCTGCCGTTCCACTTGAGCCATGTCAGAAGAACCTCGGATCGGTGAAGGCGCCGCTCGCCAGCAGGTACACGTAGAAGTCGCACAGGGCCACGCTGATCAGGGAGGCCCAGGCCAGCTGCATGTGGCGGGAGTTGAGCCGGCTGATCCAGCCCCAGAGGCGGTAGCGCACCGGGTGCTTCGAGAAGTGCTTGAGCCGGCCGCCCATGATGTGGCGGCAGGAGTGGCAGGACAGCGTGTAGGCCCAGATCAGCACGATGTTGACCAGGAACAGCAGGGTTCCGAGGCCCATGTGGCCCCACTGGTAGTGCTCGTCGCGGAAGGTCAGCACGGTGTCGTACGTGAGGATGGCCGCCACCGGGATCGCCGCGTAGAAGAAGTACCGGTGGGCGTTCTGGAGGATCAGCGGGAAGCGGGTCTCGCCGGTGTACTTCGCGTGCGGCTCGGCGACGGCGCAGGCGGGCGGCGAGGCCCAGAAGCCCCGGTAGTAGGCCTTGCGGTAGTAGTAGCAGGTCAGCCGGAAGCCGAGCGGGAAGACCAGGATCAGCAGCGCGGGGGATAGGCCCCACCAGCTGCCGAAGAGGTCCCAGTTGGGCCCGCCGCGCATCTCCTCGCAGTTCTCCGCCAGGCACGGGGAGTAGAACGGGGAGACGTAGGGGGCCGCGTAGTAGTCGGCGTTCGCGAAGGCCCGCCAGGTCGAGTAGACGATGAAGGCGAGCAGCCCGGCAGCGGTGCCGGCGGGGGCCAGCCACCACCGGTCGGTCCGCAGGTGCCGGGCCGCGATCGCGGCCCGCGAGGCGTCGTGGACGCCGCCGGGCGGCTGCTGGGGTCGTTCCGTGCCTGTGGCCAAAGAGGACTCCGGTAGGAGTGATGAGGGGACGCTCCCGGGCGGCCGGGCCGCGGGGCGGCCGGGCCGGAGGGGTGCGGGGCGGACGGTGTGCGGATCGCGGAAGGTCGGCGTCAGGGCGCGCGGCGATCGCGGGCGCCGAGGCCCTCGTCGTCGGAGTCCGTCCAGAGCGTGCTGTCGTACGGGGTGTCCGGGACCGTCACCATCTGGGACGGGTCCGGCGCTGCCGGCGCGGGCCTCCCGCGTACGGCCGCGGCCTGCTGCTCCAGCCGCTCGACCTTGCGCGTCAGCTCGTCCAGGTTGCGTCGTACAGCAGTCAGGTCGTCGTGCAGGGACATGATTTGCCCTCATTTCCGCCAGGGTGCGGTGGCAACGCTCATGTGCGCCTGCGAGTGTCGCGCCTCCCGTCCCCGGTTGTGAAGGGACGTGCAGCGATTGCGGGCGCGCAGGCGTGAACTGTGCGCCCCTCCCCCGCCCCCATCCCCATCCCTCTCCCGGGGGACCGCGCTCCTGCCGCGCAAGGGGGATTGGTCCGCACGGGTGGGGTTCGCGGCGTGGCGAGAGGCGGCTGCGAAGGGTGCGGAGCGCCGTCGATTTCAGTGGGTTCCGGCAACCGGTGTGATCAGCTCCATATACCGCCGAACGTGATCATGCTTCCCCCAAGCCCCGCCCCGGAGGTACCACCCATGTCCCAGAGAAGGCGCAGGTCCTTGGCGCTCCTGACCTCGGGAGTCCTCGCACTGCCGCTGCTCACGGGCTGCGGCGCGGGTGACGACGAGGGCGGCCCGGCCGCCGCAGGGCAGGACATCGCCACGACCACCCGCGACAAGGTCGCCGACGGGGGCGTGCTGCGGTGGGCGGTGGACGCCCTTCCGGACACCCTCAACGCCTTCCAGGCCGACGCGGACGCCACCACCAGCAGGATCGCGGGAGCCGTGCTGCCGCAGCTGTTCGTGCTGGATGCCAAGGGACGGCCGGTGGCCAATCCCGACTACCTGGAGAAGGCCGAGGTCATCGAGCGGGAGCCCAAGCAGGTCGTCCTGTACAAGCTGAACCAGCAGGCCGTGTGGAGCGACGGGCGGGAGATCGGCGCCCCCGACTTCGTGGCCCAGTGGCGGGCCCTGAACGGCAAGGACTCGGCGTACTGGACGGCGCGCAACGCCGGCTACGAGCGCATCGAGAAGATCGAGAAGGGCAAGACGGACCTGGAGGTCAGGGTCACCTTCAGCAAGCCGTACGCGGACTGGCGCTCGCTGTTCTCCCCGCTCTACCCCAAGCAGGTCACCGGCACCCCGGACGCCTTCAACGAGGGAGCCCGCGGCGCCCTCAAGGTCACCGCGGGGCCCTTCGCCCTCGGGGCGATCGACAAGAAGACCGGCACCGCGGCCCTGACGCGCAACCCGCGCTGGTGGGGCCGGCAGGCCAAGCTCGACACGCTGGTCCTCACGGCGGTGCCCCGGGCCGAGCGCCCCGCGGCACTGGCCGCGGGGAAGCTCGACCTGGCCGAGATCGACCGCTCGGGGGCCGACCGCATCGCCCTGGCCCGCCGGGACGCCTCCGGCAAGGGCGCCGCGGGCGCGGGCGGGGCCCCGGCGCACGGCCCGGGCGCCGCCATGACCCCGGCGCAGGCCACGCTGTCGTGGGCGACCGCCTTCGGGACGGACGAGGAGAAGGCGGCACAGGAGAAGGAGTCGCGCACCAAGCACACCGAGTCGGTGAAGCGGTACGCCGACGAGCAGAAGGCGCTGCGGGGCTTCACGGTCCGCAAGTCCCTGGAGCCGGCCTACACGCAGCTCGCCATGAACGGGGCGTCCGGCCCGCTCGCGGACGAACGGGTGCGCCGGGCGGTGGCCCGCGCCCTGGACCGCCAGGCGCTGGCCGAACTCGTGCTCAAGCCGCTGGGCCTGCCCGCGAAGCCGGTCGGCAGCCACGTGGCCCTGGCCGGGCAGCAGGCGTACGCCGACAACAGCGACGCCCTCGGCGGCCAGGACGCCAAGGCGGCCCAGGCCCTCCTCGCCGACGCCGGCTGGCGCCGCGGCGGCAAGATCACCGAGCCGGCCGGCGCCAAGGCCGGCCCGGAGAGCGCGCCCCAGGACGACGGCAAGACCCCCGCGGGCCCGGGCACCGGGAACGACGGCCTCTACATCGTCGGCCAGGACGACGGGGCCAACGGCGACCGGGCGGGCACGCAGGAAGAAGGGGCGGCCGGCACCGACACCGCCGTCTCCCCGGCGGACGGCGAGCGGGACCGCGTCTCCCCGGTGCTGGCTCCCGCTCCCTTCGGGGCCCAGCAGCAGGCCTCCCTCCTGGCCCAGGCGGCCATGGCCCGCCCCGTCGACGACGCCAAGCGCAGCGCGGCCCGGGACGGCGACGCGGCCGACCCCGCCAAGGGCTCCCCGGCCCCGGCCAAGCAGGCCCGTACCTCCGGCAACATGCTGGCCAAGGACGGCAAGGCGCTCACCCTGCGCTTCGTCCTCCCGGCCGGACCCGGCTCGGAGTCCCTGCGCACCGTCGGTGAGCGGATCTCCCAGATGCTCCGCAAGCTCGGGGTGAACACCGAGACGACCAAGGTGGCCGACGACAGCTTCTTCAAGGACCACATCGCCTCGGGTCAGT
The DNA here is from genome assembly GCF_004795115.1 of Streptomyces sp. A0592. Classification (NCBI taxonomy): domain Bacteria; kingdom Bacillati; phylum Actinomycetota; class Actinomycetes; order Kitasatosporales; family Streptomycetaceae; genus Streptomyces; species Streptomyces sp. A0592. The sequence goes on along the minus strand of NZ_SSBM01000026.1, from coordinate 57,304 downwards.
ACGACCTGGCGCTGTACTCCTGGCCGGCGACGGCCTTCCCCGCCACCGACGCCCGGCCGATCTTCGCCAAGCCGGAGCCGGCGGCGGACGGCTCGCTCCTCGTCGAACAGAACTACACGCGGGTAGGCACCGACCACATCGACCAGCTCTTCGACCAGGCCCTCGGGGAGCTGGACGAGGCGCAGTCCCGCGAGCTGGTGCGCAAGGCCGACGCCCGGATCTGGGCCGCGGCCGGCTCCATCCCGCTCTTCCAGCGCCCGGAGCTGGTGGCCGTCAAGCCCGGCCTGGTCAACGCCGGCGCCTTCGGGCTCGGCGCCCCCCGCTACCAGGACATCGGCTGGAAGAAGGCGCCGGCCGCCAAGGGGAAGAAGAAGTAGCCGCGGCGAAGATGTGGTGACAAAGCGGTGCCTGTCAGGTTGACCCGCGGATCACAAGCTCAGATGTGACTCAAGTCCCTTGCCCGCCGTCGAGCCCGGCGGGCAAGGTCGTGCCTACCCGTTGACCCGCATGATTTCCCGCAGGAACGGCGGCCCGGGCACCCCACCTCACGCCCGGCCGCGCTCATTCCTCCGGCCTCTTGACAGACCCCCCGGCAGGCGGTTCCCGCCATTCGACGTACCATGGGGTAAGGCCGTGGCAGGTTTTCGCCCGGTCGAGGCGCGCGTGCCAGGCCGTACGCGACGCCATCCACGATCCCGGGAGAAGCGCCGAAGTGCCCACGCGCCACGACATCCGTAACGTCGCCATCGTCGCCCACGTCGACCATGGCAAGACGACCATCGTCGATGCCATGCTCAAGCAGGCCGGTGCCTTCGCCGCCCACCAGCAGCTCGACGACCGCATGATGGACTCGAACGACCTGGAGCGTGAGAAGGGCATCACGATCCTCGCCAAGAACACGGCGGTGAAGTATCACCCCAAGGACGGCGGGGCCCCGATCACGATCAACATCATCGACACCCCCGGCCACGCCGACTTCGGTGGTGAGGTCGAGCGCGGTCTGTCGATGGTCGACGCCGTCGTTCTGCTGGTGGACGCCTCCGAGGGTCCGCTGCCCCAGACCCGCTTCGTCCTGCGCAAGGCCCTCCAGCAGCGGAAGCCGGTCATCCTCTGCATCAACAAGACGGACCGCCCGGACTCCCGGATCGACGAGGTCGTCAACGAGACCTACGACCTGTTCCTGGACCTGGACGCCGACGAGGACCAGATCGAGTTCCCGATCGTCTACGCCTGCGGCCGTGACGGCATCGCCTCGCTGACCAAGCCGGAGGACGGCACGGTCCCCGCCGACAGCGAGAACCTGGAGCCGTTCTTCTCCACCATCCTGGAGCACGTCCCGGCCCCGGTGTACGACGAGGAGGCCCCCCTCCAGGCCCACGTCACCAACCTGGACGCCGACAACTTCCTCGGCCGCATCGCGCTGCTCCGCGTCGAGCAGGGCGAGCTGCGCAAGGGCCAGACCGTGGCCTGGATCAAGCGTGACGGCAGCATTTCCAGCGTCCGCATCACCGAGCTGATGATGACCGAGGCGCTCACCCGCAAGCCCGCCGAGGTCGCCGGCCCCGGTGACATCTGCGCCGTCGCCGGTATCCCCGAGATCATGATCGGCGAGACCCTGGCCGACCCGGAGAACCCGATCGCGCTGCCGCTCATCACGGTGGACGAGCCGGCCATCTCCATGGTCATCGGCACCAACACCTCCCCGATGGTCGGCCGCGGCGGCTCCGGCAAGGGCGCGGACGCCAAGTCCGCGGTCAAGGACCGCAAGGTCACCGCCCGCCAGGTCAAGGACCGCCTGGACCGCGAGCTGATCGGTAACGTCTCGCTGCGCGTCCTCGACACCGAGCGCCCGGACGCCTGGGAGGTCCAGGGCCGCGGTGAGCTCGCGCTGGCGATCCTCGTCGAGCAGATGCGCCGCGAGGGCTTCGAGCTGACCATCGGCAAGCCCCAGGTCGTCACCCGCGAGGTCGACGGCAAGGTGCACGAGCCGGTCGAGCGCATGACGATCGACGTGCCCGAGGAGCACATGGGCGCCGTCACGCAGCTCATGGGCGTCCGCAAGGGCCGCATGGACAACATGTCGAACCACGGCTCCGGCTGGGTCCGCATGGAGTTCGTCGTCCCGTCCCGCGGCCTGATCGGATTCCGTACGGAGTTCCTGACGCAGACCCGCGGCACCGGCATCGGCCACTCGATCCACGAGGGCCACGAGCCGTGGTTCGGCCAGCTGGTCACCCGCAACAACGGCTCCCTGGTCGCCGACCGCTCCGGTGCGGTCACCGCGTTCGCGATGACCAACCTCCAGGAGCGCGGCGTCCTGTTCACCGATCCCGGCACCGAGGTGTACGAGGGCATGATCGTCGGCGAGAACTCGCGCGCCGACGACATGGACGTGAACATCACCAAGGAGAAGAAGCTCACCAACATGCGCTCCTCCTCGGCCGACTCGTTCGAGGCGATCGTCCCGCCGCGCAAGCTCTCCCTGGAGCAGTCCCTGGAGTTCTGCCGCGACGACGAGTGCGTCGAGGTGACCCCGGAGGCCGTCCGCATCCGCAAGGTCGTCCTGGACCAGAAGGAGCGCTCGCGCACCGCGTCGCGCGCCAAGTCCGCCAAGTAGCAACCACGTTCAGGCCGCGTGCCCGGGCTTTGCTCGGGCACGCGGCCGCGGCGGCCGTAGCCGGCCGTCGGAGTGCGGGAAAACAGCAGCCCCTCCCCTCACGGACTCCGTGAGGGGAGGGGCTGTTCGCTTTTGTCAAGCGGATTTTTGCGTTCAGGTGTCCGCATACCGACCGTGACACTCCGGATGATGAGCTAACCGTCCGTTTCGCACGTGTCTGTCTCCTATCCGTTTGTCCGGATTTCGGGTTTCTGCCGCGGATCGATGTTGTGAAAACGAGACCACTTAAGTGTGGTTTACGGCCTGGCCGTACTTGAGGATGGCTCCATTGAGCTCGGGTCAATGGGTCACGCGATGTGGGGATCGCGCCGACTCACGAGCACACTATGGGCAGGAAACCATTCGCCGTCAGGGGTGTCGGCGAGGTTTTCATGCCCCTCAAGTCGATCAGTGGACTCATGAGGAGGAAACCCATGCGCGGTGCCAAGAGCGCCAAGTGGGTCGTGGGCGCGGTTGTCGTCGCCCTGGCCGCTACCGCCTGTGGCGGCGGTGACGGTGACAGCAAGGACAAGGGCAACGCTGCCGGCGGCGGTACGTTCCGCCTGGGCAGCACGGAGCCGGACACCATCGACCCGGGGCGCGCCCACGAGTCCACGGGCATCCTGCTGTCGAACGCCCTGTTCACCGGCCTGTACTCGAACACGCCGGACGGCCTGGCCGAGCCCGCGCTGGCCGAGTCGGCCAGCTCGGACGAGGGTTGCACCTCCTGGACCTTCAAGGTCAAGGCGGACACCAAGTTCTCCAACGGCGAGGTCGTCGACGCCGAGGCGTTCGCCCGCGGTTGGGCGCGTTCCGCGCACAAGGCCGCCGCGTCCGACGTGGCGTACCACTTCGCCGGCATCAAGGGTTACGCGGAGCTGCAGGACGGCTCGGCCAAGACCTTCTCCGGTGTCACCACCCCGGACCCGCACACCATCAAGGTCGACCTGTCCAAGGCCGACTGCGAGTTCGTGCTGAAGACGGCGCACACCGCCTACAGCCCGGTCCCGAAGGTCGCCAAGGTCGGCGAAGAGGACAAGGCGTTCGGCGAGGCCCCCGTCGGCAACGGCCCGTTCAAGATGGACGGCAGCTGGGAGCACAACAAGGCCATCAACCTCGTCCGCAACGACGACTACGGCCTGACGAAGGCGAAGCTGGACAAGGTCCAGGTCACCCTCCTCAACGACAAGACCGCGCACCAGCTCGAGTACGACGGCTTCCAGGCCGGCACCTTCGACTACGCGCACATCCCGACGCCGATGCTGAAGACGGCCGAGGCGAAGTTCAAGCCGCAGAACAAGTGGTTCGCCAAGGACACCAACGGCATGAACTGGGTTCTGCCGATCGGTGACAACGGCCCGACCAACAACAAGGACGCCCGTCTGGCGATCTCCTACGCGATCGACCGCCAGGCCATCGCCAAGGGTGTCTTCCAGGGCTTCCAGACCCCGTCGACGACCATCGTGCCGCCGGCGTTCCCGAAGGCGTACCAGAAGGACCTCTGCACCTCCTGCGTCAAGCAGGACGTCGCCAAGGCCAAGGAGCACGCCGAGAAGGGCGGCCTGAAGCCGGGCACGGAGATCAAGTTCTCCTTCAACACCGGTGCGGGCCACGAAGAGTGGGTCCAGGCCGTCGCGCGTCAGCTCGAGGACGTCCTCGGCCTGAAGGTCAAGCTGGACGGCAAGGACTTCCCGGGTCTGCTCAAGGAGCAGCAGGGTAGCCAGGCCACCGGCCTCTACCGCTTCGCGTGGGGTGCGGACTACCCGACCCCGGAGAACTTCCTGTTCCCGCTGCTGCACTCGGAGTCGATGAACAAGGACGCCGAGGGCAACGTGGTCGGTGACAACCGCGCCCGTTACAACAACCCCGAGTTCGACAAGCTGATCGACACGGCCCGCGCCACCAAGGACGAGGCCGCGCGTATCGCGCTGTACAAGTCGGCCGAGAAGATGGCCATGGAGGACATGGCCCTCATCCCGACCTTCAACCGTTCCCAGTTCCGCCTGATGGCGACCGACAAGTTCAACGGTCTGGACGACATCAACTTCAACGAGGACCCGATCCTCGAGAAGATCTCGCTCAAGAAGTAATCGGTTCGGACGGTATATCCGTCAGGAGCGAACGTGCCGCGGCCCCCGGGTGACCGGTGGGCCGCGGCCCCGCTCGGCAGGCCGTTTTTACTTCGGCACCCCTCACATCCGCGGGCAATCCCCGCAGGCCGAGAGCCGGCCCGTTCCTTGGGCCGGAGGCCGCTGCTCCCAGAAGCGGCCAGGTAGAGAGGCACAAACATGGGAAGGTACGTCGCCCGTCGCCTCGGGCAGATGGTCATAGTCCTCATCGGCGCGACCATGGTTCTGTTCGCTTGTCTTTTCGTTCTCCCCGGTGACCCCGTGGGCTCGATCGCAGGCAGCGACAAGGCTCGTGACCCAGCGGTGGTCGCGGAGCTCAAGGCGCGGTACGGGCTCGACAAGTCGCTGCCCGAGCAGTATGTGAACTACGTGTCGAAGGTCGCGACCGGAGACCTCGGCGAGGACTTCATCCAGCGCCGCGAGGTGTCCGAGATCCTCGGCCCCAAGCTGGCGAACACCGCGAAGCTGGCCCTGCTGGCCATCGCTCTCGTGACGGTGTTCGGTATGGGCGTCGGCATCATCGCCGCCCTGTACAGATACAGCATCTTGGACATGGCCACGACATTCTTTACGACCATGATGGTCGGCTTCCCGACCTTCGTGATCGGCATGCTGCTCATGAAGTGGTTCGCGGTCGAGCTCCAGTGGTTCCCGCAGCTCGGTGGAGACAAGCTCGAAGGCATGGTCCTGCCCGCGGTCACCCTCGCCATCACCGACATCGCGTTCGTCGCCCGCCTGACCCGCGGCACGATGCTCGAGGTGCTGCGCGCGGACTACGTGAAGACCGCCGTGGCCAAGGGACTTCCGCGCCGTCGCGTGCTGTTCAAGCACGTGCTCCGCAACTCGTCCATCCCGGTCGTCACCTACCTGGGCATCTCGTTCGGCGCACTTCTCGGTGGCGCGCTCATCACCGAGGCGATCTTCAACTGGGACGGTGTCGGTCTGGCACTGGTTCAGGCGATCCAGCAGCAGAACAACCCGATCGTGATCGGCGTGGTGACCTACAGCGTCGCCATCTTCGTCGTCCTCAGCCTCATCGTGGACCTGCTGTACGCGGCCCTCGACCCGCGTATCCGCCTCAGCTGACCGCCCCCAAGGAGGATTTCCTCATGTCTGAGCTCGTCAAGAGCCCGGCGATCGGGGACGAGAGCCCCGTGCCGGCCGCCCCGGCCGCCCCCGAAGCAACCCCCAAGCAGCTCACCCAGTGGGGCGAGATCCGCCACCGCTACGTCCAGAACAAGCTGGCCGTCGTCGGTCTCGTGATCATCTGCCTGCTGTTCCTCACCGCGATCTTCGGCGACATGTTCGCGCCGTTCGATCCCGGTGCGCAGGACCTGGAGAACACCCTCCAGTCGCCCAACGGCACGCACTGGCTGGGCACCGACGCCCTGGGCCGCGACATGTTCTCGCGCCTCATAGCCGGTACCCGCGTGGCCATGTTCGTCGGTCTCGCCTCGATCTTCTTCGCCGTGCTGATCGGTGTCGTCCTCGGCGCCATCGCCGGCTACTTCGCCGGCTTCGCCGACACCCTCGTCATGCGCATCGCGGACGTCTTCCTCGCGTTCCCGCTGATGATCGGTGCCGTCGTCATCATCCTGGTCACCGGCCGCGGCATCACCCCGGTGATCATCTCGCTCGCGGTCTTCTCGTGGGCGACCGTTTCCCGACTGCTGCGCAGCTCGATCCTGTCGGTGCGCGAGATGGACTACGTCCACGCCGCCAAGGCGCTCGGTGCCAGCGGCGGCCGGATCGTCCGCACGCACATCCTGCCCAACTCGCTGACCCCCGTTCTGGTCTACGCGACGTTCAACGTCGGTACCACGATCATCGGCGTCGCGGCCCTCTCCTTCCTCGGCGCCGGTGTCCCGGTCGACGTTCCGGAGTGGGGCAACATGCTGGCGGCCGGTCAGGCCTTCATCGGAGTCCACGACTACCTGTGGCTGTACCCGAGCCTCTTCGTCGTCGTCACCGTGCTCGGCTTCGCCTTCGTCGGCGACGGCCTGCGCGACGCGCTCGACCCGAAGCTGCGGTAGGGCCGCCCGATGCTCCGAGACAACATCAGCAAGCAGGACGAAGGTGGCGGCGTGACGACGTCGGAGATTCTCAGCGTTGCGGAGACGGGCGGCGGGTCCGCCGTGCCGCTGCTGGAGGTGGACAACCTCCAGGTCGAGTTCAAGACCCGTGACGGGGTCGCCAAGGCCGTCAACGGCGTGAGCTACAGCGTCAGCGCCGGCGAGACCCTCGCCGTGCTCGGCGAGTCCGGCTCCGGCAAGTCCGTCACCGCGCAGGCGATCATGGGCATCCTCGACAGCCCGCCCGGACGGGTCGCCGGCGGCGAGGTGCGCTTCCACGGCCGGGACATCCTCAAGATGTCCGACGAGGAGCGCCGCAAGCTCCGCGGCGACAAGATGGCGATGATCTTCCAGGACGCGCTGTCCTCCCTGAACCCGGTCTACTCGGTGGGCGACCAGCTCGGCGAGATGTTCCGGGTCCACCGCGGCATGTCCAAGAAGGACTCGAAGGCCAAGGCCATCGAGCTCATGGACCGCGTGAAGATCCCCGCCGCCAAGGCGCGCGTGGGCGACTACCCCCACCAGTTCTCCGGCGGTATGCGCCAGCGCATCATGATCGCCATGGCGCTTGCCCTGGAGCCGGACCTGATCATCGCCGACGAGCCCACCACGGCTCTCGACGTGACCGTCCAGGCCCAGGTCATGGACCTGCTCGCGGAGCTCCAGCGCGAGATGAACATGGGTCTGATCCTGATCACCCACGACCTCGGCGTGGTCGCCGACGTCGCGGACAAGATCGCGGTCATGTACGCGGGCCGGATCGTCGAGACCGCTCCGGTCCGCGAGATCTACAAGCGCCCCTCGCACCCGTACACCCGGGGCCTGCTCGACTCGATCCCGCGCCTGGACCAGAAGGGCCAGGAGCTGTACGCGATCAAGGGCCTGCCGCCCAACCTGCTCCGCATCCCGACGGGCTGTGCCTTCAGCCCCCGGTGCCCCAAGGCGCAGGACATCTGCCGTACGGAGATCCCGGTCCTGCACCCGGTCACCGAGCTGGACGGCACCGAACTGCCCGGCCGCGGGAGCGCGTGCCACTTCTGGAAGGACCAGATCCATGGCTGAGCTCAGCAAGACGACCACCGAGCGCGAGCCGATCCTCCAGGTGCGCAACCTGGTCAAGCACTTCCCGCTGACCCAGGGCATCCTGTTCAAGAAGCAGGTCGGAGCGGTCAAGGCCGTCGACGGCGTGTCCTTCGACCTGTACCAGGGCGAGACCCTCGGCATCGTCGGCGAGTCCGGCTGTGGCAAGTCCACGGTCGCCAAGCTCCTGATGAACCTGGAGCGGGCCACCGCCGGCGAGGTCTTCTACAAGGGCCAGGACATCACCAAGCTGTCGGGGCGCGCGCTGAAGGCCGTGCGCCGCAACATCCAGATGGTGTTCCAGGACCCGTACACCTCGCTGAACCCGCGCATGACGGTCGGCGACATCATCGGGGAGACCTTCGAGATCCACCCCGAGGTGGCCCCGAAGGGCGACCGGCGCCGCAAGGTCCAGGAGCTCCTGGACGTCGTGGGCCTGAACCCCGAGTACATCAACCGGTACCCGCACCAGTTCTCCGGCGGCCAGCGCCAGCGCATCGGCATCGCCCGCGGCCTCGCGCTCAACCCGGAGATCATCATCTGCGACGAGCCGGTCTCCGCGCTCGACGTGTCGGTGCAGGCGCAGGTCATCAACCTGATGGAGAAGCTGCAGGACGAGTTCAACCTCTCCTACATCTTCATCGCGCACGACCTCTCGATCGTCCGGCACATCTCGGACCGGGTCGGCGTCATGTACCTCGGCAAGATGGCCGAGATCGGCACCGACGCCCAGATCTACGACCACCCGACGCACCCCTACACCCAGGCGCTGCTGTCGGCGGTCCCGGTCCCGGACCCCGAGGTCCGCGAGTCCCGCGAGCGCATCATCCTCACCGGTGACGTCCCGTCCCCGGCCAACCCGCCGTCGGGCTGCCGCTTCCGCACCCGCTGCTGGAAGGCCCAGGACAAGTGCTCCACCGAGGAGCCGCTGCTGGCGATCCCGGAGCGCTTCAAGGGCGTCAACACCCTGGCGGCGCACGAGTCGGCGTGCCACTTCGCCGAGGAGAAGGCCATCCTGGCGGTCTGATCCCACGCTCCACCGAACGGCCGGTCCCCGGTGCCCCACGGCGCCGGGGACCGGCCGTTCCCCGTGTGCCGTGAGGTGGTGCGTTCCCCGGGCGGAAACCGGTTGCGACCCCGGGATCCCGGGCCTGAGAGTGACGCAATGACCATCACCGCACGGCCCGCCGGCCCCGGGGACGCCGCTGACATCTGCGCCCTGCTCAACGCCGTCGACGTGATCGAGATCGGCCGACCCGAAACCGACCTCGGCACCGTCGAGTCCGACCTCAACGCACCCGACGTGGACCTCGCCACCGACTCCTGGCTCGCCTTCGAGGACGGCCGGCTCGTCGCCTACGCCCTCGTCTGGGCGGACTCCGGACCGGGCCGCGTCGACGGCGACCACTACGTGCTGCCCGGCCACCACGAGGCCGCGGTCCTGCTGCTGGAGCGCATGGAGGACCGGGCCCGCGAGATCAACGCCGGGCCGGGTGTCCTGCGCCTCCAGCTCAACGTGGAGCCCACCATCGATCTCGCCCTCCTCTCGGGACGCGGCTACCGCACCATCCGCCGCTACCAGGTCATGACGCGGTCCCTGTCCGCGGCCGCCGACCTCGCGCCCACCCCGCCCGAGGGGCTCGCCCTGCGGCACTGCGGCGACGACGAGGCCGACCGCCGCCGGGCCCACGCCCTGGTCGAGGAGACCTTCGCCGCCCACTTCGGCCACGTGGACCGCCCGTACGAGAGCTGGCTGGACCACATCGAGGGCCGCGGGCTCGACTGGTCGCTGGTGTGGATCGCGAGCCTGCCCGGCGAGGGCGATGTCGCCGTGCTGCTCACCCGGGACGACCGCACGAGCATGGCCTGGGTCAGCCACATAGGCGTACGCAAGGACGTGCGCGGCCGGGGCGTCGGAGGCTTCCTGCTGCGCCACGGCTTCGCCGCCTACGCGGCGCGCGGCCGGGACACCATCGGCCTCGGCGTGGACACCCACAACGCGACCGGCGCACTCGCGCTCTACGAGGCGCACGGCATGGCCCTGCACTACGGCGTCGACGCATGGGAGCTGGCTTTGCACCCCCAGGGGTGACAGGGGCGGGACGCGCGGGTGCAATCGGTCCAACCGTGCGTGTGCGGCACCCCTCATAGGGTGACATTGGCCCCTAAGTGAGTCTTGGGAGCCATAGGAGGCACTCCATGCGCGGAGCCACCCACGCCAAGTGGGCCGCATGTGCGGTGGCCGTCGCCCTCGCGGCGACGGCCTGCGGCGGCGGGAGCGACAGCGGCGGAGGCGGCGAGGCAGGAATCATCAGCTCGTCGTGGGGTGACCCGCAGAACCCGCTGGAGCCCGCCAACACCAACGAGGTGCAGGGCGGCAAGGTCCTCGACATGCTCTTCCGCGGCCTCAAGCGCTATGACCCGAAGACCGGCGAGGCCAAGAACATGCTCGCCGAGTCCATCCAGACGACGGACAGTCAGAACTTCACCGTCACGCTGAAGGACGGCTGGAAGTTCAGCAACGACGAGCCGGTCACCGCGCAGTCCTTCGTGGACGCCTGGAACTACGGCGCGGACGTGCGCAACAAGCAGAACAACTCGCCGTTCTTCTCCGACATCGTCGGCTACGACGACGTGCACCCGGCGTCCGGCGAACCCAAGTCCAAGACGATGTCCGGACTGGTGGTCAAGGATCCCAAGACCTTCACCGTCGCCCTCAAGGACAAGTTCTCCACCTGGCCGGAGACCCTGGGCTACCAGGCCTTCTCCCCGCTCCCCAAGGCGTTCTTCACCGACCACACCGCCTGGCTGGACAAGCCGATCGGCAACGGCCCGTACACGGTGGACTCGTACACCAAGGGCACCGGCATGAAGCTGCGCACGTGGGACGCGTACCCCGGTGAGGACAAGGCGCAGAACGGCGGCGTGGACCTGAAGGTCTACACCGACAACAACACCGCCTACACCGATCTGATCTCCGGCAACCTCGACCTCGTGGACGACGTCCCGGCCCAGCAGCTGAAGAACGTCAAGAACGACCTCGGCGACCGGTACATCAACCAGCCGGCCCTCATCATCCAGACCCTCACCTTCCCGCTGTACGACCCGCAGTGGGGCAAGCTGGGCACGGAGAAGGTCCGCCAGGGCATCTCGCGGGCCATCAACCGCGACGAGATCACCAAGCAGATCTTCCGCGAGACCCGGACCCCCGCCAAGGACTGGACCTCACCTGCCCTCGGCGAGAAGGGCGGCTTCTCCGCCACGGCCTGCGGCGACGCCTGCGTCTACGACCCGGCCGAGGCCAAGAAGCTCATCCAGGAGGGCGGCGGGCTCCCCGGCGGCAAGGTCACGCTGACCTCCAACGTGGACACCGGCTCGCACCGCGACTGGATGGACGCCGTCTGCAACAGCATCAACAACGCGCTGGGGGAGGGCCCGGTCTGCACGGTCAACCCGGTCGGCACCTTCGCCGACTTCCGCAACCAGCAGAGCAGCTACAAGCTGACGGGCCCCTTCCGCTCGGGCTGGCAGGCCGACTACCCGCTGATCCAGAACTTCCTGCAGCCGCTCTACTACACCGGCGCCTCCTCCAACTACGGGAAGTTCAGCAACAAGGAGTTCGACGCCCTCGTCGACCAGGCGAACCGGGAGAGCGACCCGGCCAAGGCGATCGCCAGCTTCCAGGAGTCGGAGAAGATCCTCGCCGAGCAGATGCCGTCCATCCCGCTCTGGTACCAGAACGGCAGCGCCGGCTACTCCGAGCGCCTGGAGGACGTGACCCTCAACCAGTTCAGCGTCCCGGTCTACGACCAGATCAAGGTGATCTGACCCCCACCCGGATCCGGGCCCCCCGCCCCGCGGGGGGCCCGCCGCGCCCGCCAACAGCATGGAGCACTCCATGGGACGTTATGTGATCCGGCGGCTGCTCCAGATGATCCCGGTGTTCATCGGCAGCACTTTCCTGATCTTCTTCATGGTGTACGCGCTCGGTGACCCGGTCGCGGCACTCTTCGGTGACAAGGCCCCCGACCCCGCCACCGCCGCCCGCATCCGCAAGGACCTCTACCTCGACCAGCCGCTGTGGAAGCAGTACCTCCACTACATGGGCCAGATCTTCCAGGGCGACTTCGGCACCGCTTTCAACGGACAGTCCGTCACCGAGCTGATGGCCAGCGCCTTCCCCGTCACCCTGCGCCTGACCCTGGTCGCGATCTTCTTCGAGATCGTCATCGGCATCACCCTCGGCGTGATGAGCGGCCTGCGCCGCGGAAGGACCGTCGACACCTCCGTGCTCGTGCTCACCCTCGTGGTGATCTCGGTGCCCACCTTCGTGACCGGCTACCTGCTCCAGTACCTCTTCGGCGTCAAATGGGGCTGGGTGAGGCCAACGGTCTCCCCGGACGCACCGCTGAACGAGCTGATCCTGCCCGGCATCGTCCTCGCACTGGTCTCCCTCGCCTACGTCACGCGCCTGTCCCGCACCTCCATCGCCGAGAACGTCAAGGCCGACTACGTCCGCACCGCCACCGCCAAGGGCCTGCCCCGCAGCCGGGTCGTCACCCGCCACCTGCTGCGCAACTCCCTGATCCCGGTGGTCACCTTCATCGGGACCGACATCGGCGCCCTGATGGGCGGCGCCATCGTCACCGAGCGGATCTTCAACATCCACGGCGTCGGCTACCAGCTCTACCAGGGCATCCTGCGCAACAACTCGCCCACGGTCGTCGGCTTCGTGACCATCCTCGTCATCGTCTTCCTGCTGGCGAACCTGCTCGTCGACCTGCTCTACGCGGTCCTGGACCCGAGGATCCGTTATGCCTGATCCCGAGCGCCCCGAACCCGGCGGCTACGACCCGGTCGGCCCCCGCCCCAAGGAGGCGGTCTCGCCCACGGGCCAGGGGGGACCCATGGATCTCGCACTGGACGAGGCCGAGAGCATCGAAGGCATCGAGAAGACCGCCGGACCGGGCGCCGCCGGCCCCCGGGAGCGGGCCCGCTCCCTGTGGTCGGACGCCTGGCACCAGCTGCGCCGCAACCCCGTCTTCATCCTCTCCTCGGCTCTCATCCTCTTCCTCGTCGTCATCTCGATCTGGCCGCAGCTCATCGCGAGCGGCGACCCCCTCCAGTGCGACCTGTCCAAATCCCAGCAGGGCTCCGCCCCCGGGCACCCCTTCGGCTACGACACCCAGGGCTGCGACGTCTACACGCGCACCGTCTACGGAGCCCGCGCCTCCATCACCGTCGGCGTCTGCGCCACTCTCGGCGCCGCCCTGCTCGGCTCCGCGCTCGGCGGCCTCGCCGGCTTCTTCGGCGGCTGGGGCGACTCCCTGCTCTCCCGGGTCGCCGACATCTTCTTCGGCATCCCGGTCGTCCTCGGCGGCCTGGTCTTCCTGTCCGTCGTCACCAGCACCACCGTCTGGCCCGTGGTCGGATTCATCGTGCTCCTGGGCTGGCCGCAGATCGCCCGCATCGCCCGCGGCTCGGTGATCACCGCCAAACAGAACGACTACGTCCAGGCCGCCCGGGCCCTGGGCGCCGGCAACGCCCGGATGCTGCTGCGGCACGTGGCGCCCAACGCCGTCGCCCCCGTCATCGTCGTCGCCACGATCGCCCTCGGCACGTACATCGCCCTGGAGGCGACCTTGTCCTTCCTCGGCGTCGGCCTGCGCCCGCCCACCGTCTCCTGGGGCATCGACATCTCCAACGCGGCCTCGCAGATCCGCAACGCCCCGCACATGCTGCTGTGGCCCGCGGGTGCGCTCAGCATCACGGTGCTCGCCTTCATCATGCTCGGCGACGCGGTGCGCGACGCCCTCGACCCCAAGCTGCGCTGAGGAGCCCCGCACATGCTGCTCGAGGTCCGCGACCTGCACGTGGAATTCAAGACGCGCGACGGAGTCGCGAAGGCGGTCAACGGGGTCGACTACTCGGTGGACGAGGGCGAGACGCTGGCCGTGCTCGGCGAGTCCGGCTCCGGCAAGTCCGTGACCGCCCAGGCCGTGATGGGGATCCTGGACGTGCCGCCGGGCCGGATCGCCGGCGGCGAGATCCTCTTCAAGGGCCGCGACCTGCTGAAGATGAAGGAGGACGAACGGCGCAGGATCCGCGGCGCCGAGATGGCGATGATCTTCCAGGACGCGCTGTCCTCCCTGAACCCGGTGCTGACCGTCGGCAAGCAGCTCGGCGAGATGTACGAGGTCCACCGCGGGATGTCCCGCAAGGACGCCCGGGCCAAGGCGGTCGAGCTCATGGACCGGGTGAAGATCCCGGCGGCGAAACAGCGGGTGGGGGACTACCCGCACCAGTTCTCCGGCGGCATGCGCCAGCGCATCATGATCGCCATGGCGATGGCGCTGGAGCCCTCGCTGATCATCGCCGACGAGCCGACGACGGCCCTGGACGTCACCGTCCAGGCGCAGGTGATGGACCTGCTGGCCGAGCTCCAGCGGGAGCTCAACATGGGCCTCATCCTGATCACCCACGACCTCGGAGTGGTCGCCGACGTCGCCGACAAGATCGCGGTCATGTACGCGGGCCGGATCGTCGAGGCGGCACCCGTCCACGAGATCTACAAGGCGCCCGCGCACCCGTACACGCGCGGCCTGCTGGACTCGATCCCGCGTCTGGACCAGAAGGGCCAGGAGCTGTATGCGATCAAGGGCCTGCCGCCCAACCTGCTCCGCATCCCGCCCGGCTGTGCCTTCAACCCGCGCTGCCCGATGGCGCAGGAGGTCTGCCGCAGCGACGTCCCGCCGCTGTACCCGGTGACCGAGTCGCCCGTGGCGCGGGCCAGCGCCTGCCACTTCTGGAAGGAGTGCCTCCATGGCTGAGTCCCTTCTCGAAGTGAAGGACCTGGTCAAGCACTACCCGCTGACCCAGGGCATCCTCTTCAAGAAGCAGGTCGGCGCGGTCAAGGCCGTCGACGGGGTCTCCTTCGGCCTGCGCGCGGGCGAGACCCTGGGCATCGTGGGGGAGTCCGGCTGCGGCAAGTCCACCGTCGCCAAGATGCTGGTCAACCTGGAACGCCCGACCGCGGGTTCGATCGCGTACAAGGGCGAGGACATCAGCCGGCTGTCGGGGCGCGCGCTGAAGGCCGTGCGCCGCAACATCCAGATGGTGTTCCAGGACCCGTACACCTCGCTGAACCCGCGCATGACGGTCGGCGACATCATCGGGGAGCCGTACGAGATCCACCCGGAGGTGGCCCCGAAGGGCGACCGGCGCCGCAAGGTCCAGGAGCTGCTGGACGTCGTCGGCCTGAACCCGGAGTACATCAACCGCTACCCGCACCAGTTCTCCGGGGGCCAGCGCCAGCGCATCGGCATCGCCCGCGGCCTGGCCCTCCAGCCCGAGATCATCGTCGCCGACGAGCCGGTCTCCGCCCTGGACGTCTCCGTCCAGGCGCAGGTCGTCAACCTGCTGGAGAAGCTCCAGGACGAGTTCGGCCTGTCCTACGTCTTCATCGCGCACGACCTCTCGATCGTCCGGCACATCTCCGACCGGGTCGGCGTCATGTACCTCGGCCGGATCGTCGAGATCGGCACGGACACCGAGATCTACGAGCACCCGACCCACCCGTACACGCAGGCGCTGCTTTCGGCCGTGCCGGTGCCGGACCCGCAGGCCCGCGCCCACCGCGAGCGGATCATCCTCTCCGGTGACGTCCCGTCCCCGGCCAACCCGCCGTCGGGCTGCCGCTTCCGCACCCGCTGCTGGAAGGCCCAGGACCGCTGCGCGACGGAGGTTCCGCTGCTGGCGGTCCCCGAGGTGTTCCCCTCCGGTCCGGCGGCGCATCCGTCGGCGTGCCACTTCGCGGCGGAGAAGCGGGTGGTCCCGCACCTGCCGCCGGAGGAGACCGACGGGCCCGGGGGACTGCACAAGGACTGAGACGCTCACCCCACCGACCGATCATTTCCGGCCACCCGTCACGTTCCGCTTGCCTGTACGGCCGCGGTGCGTCAACTCCGTTTACCTGCAGGCAACTTGACCGTTTCTGCCCCGAGATCTGGGGCATGCACGCTGGGTGCCGTGCGGCCGTGCGGGTGCCGACAGCCGGCCGGGGGGCGTAAACGCCCCCCGGCCGGCCTCTGCGTGACCCCGACCGTGCGCGGCATGCGCCCCTTGTGCTGCCGGATTTCGATCGATGCGCTGGCACGGATAGTTATGATCCGTAGCGCACGGTGGGTATGACTCTCGCCGAGCACGAATACGCGTACCGATGTCCGCTCGACGTGGAGGTGAAACGCCGTGGCACTCTCGATCTCTGCCGTGGTGCTGCTGGCGATCATCGTTTTCCTGCTGGTCCGCAGGGCGGGCCTGAAGGCGGGACACGCGGTGGTCTGTGTGCTGCTCGGCTTCTACCTGGCGAGTTCCACCATCGCCCCGACCCTCAGCCAGCTCACCTCGAACGTGGCGAGCATGATCAGCGGCATCAAGTTCTAGACCGTGTCCCGGCGGTCGTCGCCGGGGCCCGCCGGGCGGGGCGGGGAGGCCGGGACCGGCGCGGGGCACCCCCTACGCTAGGCCCATGAACGGTCTTCCCGCCCGTCGTCTGCTCTTCGTGCACGCGCACCCCGACGACGAGTCGATCAACAACGGCGTCACCATGGCCAAGTACGCGGCCCAGGGCGCCCATGTCGCGTTGGTGACCTGCACGCTGGGCGAGGAGGGCGAGGTCATCCCGCCCGGCCTCGCCCACCTGGCGGCCGACCGCGACGACACCCTCGGCACCCACCGGATCGGCGAGCTCGCCGCGGCCATGGCCGAACTGGGCGTCCACGACCACCGGTTCCTCGGGGGCCCCGGCCGCTTCCGCGACTCCGGGATGATGGGCGCCCCGCAGAACCGCCGCCCCGAGGCCTTCTGGTCCGCCGACGTGGACGACGCCGCCGCGTACCTCGTGGAGGTGATCCGGGAGCTGCGTCCCCAGGTGCTCGTCACCTACGACCCGGACGGCGGCTACGGTCACCCGGACCACATCCAAGCCCACCGCGTCGCCATGCGCGCCGCCGAACTGGCCGCGGAGACCGCGTACCGGCGCGACCTCGGGGACCCCCACACGATCGGGAAGATCTACTGGAACCGGGTCCCGCTCTCGGTGGTCGAGGAGGGCTTCGCCCGGCTGGCCGCCGCCGGGGCCGAGGTGTCCTTCCCGGGACTGGCCTCGCCCGAGGACGTGCCGGGGGTCGTCGACGACGGGCGGATCACCGCCGAGATCGACGCCGACGAGGCCCTCGTGGCGGCCAAGACCGCCGCCATGCGCGCCCACGCCACCCAGATCGCCGTGGACGGGCCCTTCTTCGCCCTCTCCAACGACATGGCGCAGCCGCTGTTCGCGCGCGAGTACTACGAACTGGTCGAGGGCCGGCCGGGCGTCGCGGCGGGCGAGCGCGAACACGACCTCTTCGCGGGGGTGGAGGCGTGACCGGCACCCTGACGGCGGGCCGGATCGCCGGCTGCCTGGGCCTGCTGGTGCTGGGCGCACTGACCGGCGCGGCCGGCTGGCTGGTCGTGGACCTGTGGTTCCCCGGCGGGCTGCTCCTCGCGCTGCTGGCCCTCCTCGGGCTGTTCCTCGGCGGCCGGATCGCCCTCGGGACCGGCCTCGGGGTGGGCGGCGGCGCGGTCGGCTGGTTCCTCTCCTACGTGATGCTCGGCGTCCCGCGCCCCGAGGGGGACTTCCTTCTCGGTTCGTCCGGAATCGGCATGTACGCCTACCTTTTGGGTGGAACGGTGGCGGCTGTGATGTGTGCCACGATCAGCCTTCCGGCCGATCGGCCGATTTCGGCCTCCCGGCCCGTCAAGTGACGTGGTGTCGGACCTCGTAGGGAGTCCGGCCGAGGTGCCCGGGCGAGGGCTCTCGTGGTGCTTCAGGGGGGTTTGGCGGGCCCTGTGAGGAACCCCTGATTCGCCGCAGTCAGTTGCGCGCGGGCGGCGGCCAGTATGGTGGACGGGCCGCCGAGCTGCCCGCGCACGGTATGACGGGCGGCGGAGCCAACCGGGAGAACCTGCCTTGAGTCGTGAAACCGACAGTTCGTCCTCCGGGCCCAAGGGGCACGGTGGAGCCGCTTACCCCTCGGGTACGCCGCCGTACGGAACCGGCCAGTACCCGTCCACGACTGTGCCACCCGGGCCTGGCGCGGCGACCGCCCCGGAGGAGAACCCTGTGACCTCGAATCCGTCCACGCCCGAATCCGACGGGCCCAAGACCGAGACGACCCTGACGACCCGCATCCGAATCAACATCCCGGGTTCGCGGCCGATCCCGCCGGTGGTCGTACGCAAGTCGATGGGCACCAACTCCGCCGCGTCCGGCGGCGGGTCGCCGACCCCGCCGGAGCCGGAGCAGGGGCCCGGGCAGCAGGACAGGCCCCCGCTCGGGCAGCGCCCGGGGCCCCGGCCGACCCGTGTCGAGGCCGCGCCGGAGCCGGAGCCGGACCCGGCCCCCGCGCAGGCCGAGGAGACGGCCAGCAACTGGTTCGCGCCCCGCAAGGCGCCCGCCGCCGCCCCCGCTCCCGCGCCCGCGGCGCCCGCCGCCGCGCAGATGCCGCAGGCCGCTCCGCCGCCGCCGCCGCTCGCGCAGCGGGTGCCCGGTGCGACGCCGACCCCGCCGCCCGTGCAGGGCGCCGGCTTCGCGCCCCCGCAGCACTTCCAGGCCCCGCCGGGGCCGGACGCCGGGTACGCGCCGCAGCGCACCCCCCAGCCGCCCGTCGCCGAGTACGGCACCGGCTACGCCCAGCCGCAGGCGCCCGCCCCGGCGGCCCCGATGCCCGGCGGCCCCGGCGTCGGAGCGACCCAGGGCTTCCCGGCGTACGGCACCGACCACGGCGACGGCGGCCCGTCCACCGAGGCGTTCCCCGTCTACGACAGCCCCTCCGGCGGCCCCGCCGGACCCACCACCGGCGGCCCCGGCTTCGGCTCCGGCCCCGCCGGCCGCGGCCCGTCCGCCCCGGATGCCGCGGGCTGGCCCGGACCCGACCTGGACGGCCCGCTGCCCGCCCCCGTACCGGCGCCCGCGCCGGCCGCGCCCCGGGCCACACCGCCCGCGGACAAGAAGCCCGCGGACAGGAAGCCCGCCGCGAAGCCCGCCAAGAAGGGCCGCTCCAAGCTGGTCCTCGTCGGCGGCGCCATCGTGGCGCTCGTCGGTGTGGCCTACGGCGCCGGGCTGCTCCTGAACCACTCCGACGTCCCCAAGGGCACCACCGTCCTCGGCGTCGACATCAGCGGCAGCCGCGACGAGGCCGTCTCGAAGCTCCAGACGGCCTTCGGCACCCGCGCGGGCGCCCCGCTCCAGCTGACCGTCGGCGGCAAGCCGGTCGAGTTGAAGCCCGACAAGGCCGGCCTGACCCTGGACGCCCAGACCACCGTCCGCAACGCGGCCGGCAGCGACTACAACCCGATCACCGTCATCGGCTCCCTCCTCGGCAACGAGCGGGTCGCCGATGCCGTGATGCCGGTCGACGAAGAGAAGCTCCAGGTGGCGCTCCAGGAACTCGCCGGCACGGCGGGCTCCGTCACCGAGGGCACGATCACGTTCGAGGGCGGCAAGGCCGTCGCCGTCCCCGGCAAGGCGGGCACCACCCTGGACGTGGACGGCTCCGTCGACCTCGTCACCAAGGCCTTCCGCGACCAGGTCGGCACCGGCAAGGCGGCCGTCGTGCAGCTGCCGACCGCCACCAAGGAACCGGTCGTGGGCCAGGCCGAACTCGATCGCGCGATGAAGGAGTTCGCCGAGCCGGCGATGTCCGCCAACGCCACCGTCAAGGCCGGCGCCAAGTCCATCGCCTTCGGCAAGCTGTCGCTGCCCAAGATCCTCAGCATGCAGGCCGTGGACGGCCGCCTCACGGAGAAGTTCGACCTGGAGGCGCTCAAGGCGACCTACGGGAACACCTTCGACGGCGTCCTGATCACCCGCGGCACCGGCGCCAGGACGGCGGTCACCCCGCAGGACGTCGCCGGCGCACTCGGCAAGGCCCTGCGCGGCAAGACCGCGGCCGAGCGGACCGTGGTCATCGACACCAACCCGAGCTGACACAGGGCACGACGGCTGCCCCCGCCCGGATCCCCGGGGCGGGGGCACCGCCATGCCCGCCGGGGGCCGGTCGGCCCGTTCCGTCGGCGCCGGCAGCGCGCCGGGGCGTCTCCTCGGCCGCCGAACGGTGCCCGGGGCCGCACGGCGCGCCCCGAAGCCCGCGCCCGCGAGCGCACCACGCCCGGCCCCGCCGGAGCCCCGCGCACCCCGGCCGCGGACCGGGCTGGACCACGCCTCCCCGGCACCGCCGGAACCGGTGCTCCGCGGGGCGGCGGTCAGTTCAGGAGGGCGCGCGCCGAGACGGCCTCGGCGCGGATGCGGGCCGCCGCGTCGGTGTCCACGGCCGACACCACCTCGGCGTACGCGTCCAGCTCGGCCGCGCCCTCCCGGAAGGAGCCCCGCTCCACCAGCAGCCGCGCCCGCTCGTAGCGCAGCGACGCCGGATGCGAGGGCAGCAGCAGCGACAGCTCCAGCGCCCACAGGGCCACGCCGGACTGCTCCGGGCGGGTCGAGGCCCAGGCCCGGATATTGGTCAGGATCCGCAGCACGATGTCCAGCGTCCTGGCCGGCGTACGGGGCCCCGTGGCCAGTTCCGCCGGTCCGGTGCCCAGGGAGGCGCCGCCCGCGAACGGGTCGACCACCACGCCCTCCTCCGGGTCGCCGAAGCCCACCACGAAGTGCCCCGGCAGCCCCAGTCCGTACACGGGCGCGCCCGCCCGCCGGGCGACCTCCAGCCACACCACCGACAGCAGGATCGGCAGGCCGCGCCGGCGCCGCAGCACCTCGTGCAGCAGCGAGGACGGCAGCCGCTCGTAGTCCGCCGGGGTGCCGTGGAAACCGAGGCGCCCGCCCAGCAGTTCCGTCACCGCCGAGGCCCACGCCGGCCCGCCCCGCAGACCGTACGGCAGCATCCCGGCCAGCCGGTCCAGTTCGATCTGCGCCCAGTCCATGGCGCGTTCGTCCAGCTCCGGGTCGGCCTCCGCCGCCAGCAGCAGGCACATCAGCGCCAGATCGGGCCGCTCCGCCCGGGCCTCCGCCGCGAACTGCTCCCGCCGCTCCTGCCGCTCCTGCGCGCTCACGGGGCCGCCCGGAAGTGGTGGTACGTGTGGTGCGTCGCGAAGCCCAGCCCGTCGTACAGCTCCAGTGCCCCCGGATTGTCCGTCTCGACCTGCAGCCACGCCGCCGAGGCGCCCTCCTCCAGCGCGCGCCGCGCCAGGGCGGCCATCACCGCCGTCGCGAGCCCCTCGCGCCGGTGTTCCGGATCGACCGCCACCGCCGCGAAACCGGCCCACCGGCCGTCCACCACGCACCGCCCGATCGCCCGGCCGCCGGGCAGCGAGGCGAACCACACCGACGGCCCCTCCACCAGGACCCGCCGGGCCACGTCCGGGTCGCTGACCCGCCCGTAGCGCCCGAGCCACTCCTCGTCCGGGACACGGGTCAGGGTCACGGACCCGCTCGCGGGCGCGTCCACGTCGCCCACCGGGGCCAGCGCCCCGATCCGCACGTCCGCCGACACCTCGGACACCCAGCCCCGGCGCTCCAGCTCCGCACAGAGCAGTTCCTGCGTTCCGGCGGCCCCGGTGGCGGCCTGCACATAGGCCGGAAGTCCTCGTTCCGCATACCAGGAGGTCACTCGCGCGAGTGCATCGTCGAGGGGTATGCCCGGGTCGCCGGTCGGCAGTGCGGAGTTGGCCCGCCGGGTGAACCCGGCGGCCGCCCGCAGCGTCCACCCGCCCAGCCGCTCGCTCTCCAGCGGCTGCCAGGCCCGCGCGGAGACCCTCGTCAGCTCCTCGAAGGAGGCCGCCGGACCCCGCCGACGGGCCGGCGCCGCGGGCACGACCTTGCCTGCCACCAGCGAGGATTCCGGGATGCGGACGGACTGGCCGTTCTTCTTTGTGATCAGCAGCACACCCTGGTCCCAGGATGTGAGAACACCGACCGTGTCCGCGAACTCGGGTGATCCGCTCAGTCCGGTCTCCACCCGTCGTACAGAGACACGTTTACCCACGTCAGCCGGGGTGATTCGGACCTCCAGCAGCCCTCCGGCAGTGATTTCCACAGCTCTGTCCGCCCCTCCTGTTCGGATCGTGCCCGGGAACGGAGATACTAGGTGCGGGCATCGACGACGCCGCGCTCCCGCGCGATATGGAAAGCCCTACCGAGGAGGAACGAGAGCGTGACCTACGTCATCGCGGAGCCTTGTGTCGACGTCAAGGACAAGGCATGCATCGAAGAGTGCCCCGTCGACTGCATCTACGAGGGCCAGCGGTCCCTGTACATCCACCCGGACGAGTGCGTCGACTGTGGTGCGTGTGAGCCGGTCTGCCCGGTCGAGGCCATCTTCTACGAGGACGACACTCCGGAAGAGTGGAAGGACTACTACAAGGCGAACGTCGAGTTCTTCGACGAGCTCGGTTCGCCCGGTGGTGCCTCCAAGCTGGGCCTGATCGAGCGCGACCACCCCTTCGTCGCGGGGCTGCCCGCCGGCATCAACGGCGAGCACTGACCTTTCACGGCAGAAGCGCCCCCCGGTCCCGTACGGCCTCCCCGCCGCACGGGACCGCGGTGTTTTCCGACCCCGCTACCAGCCAGTACCGAGAGAGAGCAGAGACCACCGTGGCCGCAGTATCCGACCGTCTTCCCGCCTTCCCCTGGGACAAGCTGGAGCCGTACAAGAAGACGGCGGGGGCCCACCCGGACGGCATCGTCGACCTGTCCGTCGGCACGCCCGTGGACCCGGTCCCGCAGCTGATCAGGCAGGCCCTGATCGAAGCCGCCGACTCCCCGGGCTACCCGACGGTGTGGGGCACCGAGGCCCTGCGCGACGCCATCACGGGCTGGCTGCGCGGCCGGCTGGGCGCGAGCGCCGCCGGGCACCGCAACGTCCTGCCGGTCGTGGGCTCGAAGGAGCTGGTGGCCTGGCTGCCGACCCAGCTCGGGCTCGGCGCCGGCGACAAGGTCGCCTACCCGCGCCTCGCCTACCCGACGTACGAGGTCGGCGCGCGGCTGTGCGGAGCGGAGGCCGTGGTCTACGACGACCCGGCCGACCTCGACCCGGCCGGCGTGAAGCTGCTGTGGCTCAACTCCCCCTCCAACCCCACCGGCAAGGTCCTCGGCAAGGACGAGCTCGTGCGGATCGTGGCCTGGGCCCGGGAGCACGGGATCCTGCTCTTCAGCGACGAGTGCTACCTGGAGCTGGGCTGGGAGGCCGAGCCCGTCTCCGTCCTCCACGACGACGTGTGCGGCGGCTCCTACGAGGGCATCGTCGCGGTCCACTCCCTCTCCAAGCGCTCCAACCTGGCGGGTTACCGGGCGGCCTTCATCGCCGGTGACGCGGACGTGCTGGGCGAGCTGCTGGAGATCCGCAAGCACGGCGGCATGATGACCCCCGCCCCGGTGCAGGCGGCGACGGTGGCGGCGCTCGGCGACGACCGGCACGTGGCGGAGCAGCGCGAGCGCTACGCGGCCCGCCGTGCGGCGCTCCGCGCGGCCCTGGAGGCGCACGGCTTCCGCGTCGAGCACAGCGAGGCGAGCCTCTACCTGTGGGTGACCCGGGACGAGCCCTGCTGGGACACCGTCGCCCACCTCGCGGACCTGGGCATCCTGGTCGCGCCGGGCGACTTCTACGGCGAGGCGGGAGCCCGCTTCGTGCGCGTGGCGTTCACCGCCACCGACGAGCGCGTGGAGGCGGCGGTCAAGCGCCTCGGCTGACCGGCCCGTGACAGCCCGAGGGGGCCGGGAGTGCGAAACTCCCGGCCCCCTCGGTGTTCCCCGGGCGTCAGCCCTGCAGCGCGCCGCCGGGCAGCCCCGCCGGCAGGACACCGCCCACGGGCAGTGCGGAGACCGGCAGGTCCTGCGCGGTGGGCAGACCGCCGAGCAGACCGCCCGCCTGGCCGGCCAGGTCGGAGGCGGGCGCCGGCAGGGACTTGGTGGCGGCGCCCGCGTTGCCGAGGGCGTCGGTGGCCGTTCCCGTGGCCGTCTCGGCGGTCGCCGCGGGGGCGTCCGTGGCGGTGAGTGCGCCCAGCTGCGGCACGGACTCCAGACCGGCGGCGTTGGCCGCGCCGGCCGCACCGACCACGGGCGCTGCCCCGGCTGCGACGAGCAGCGCGGCACGGGCGATCCGACGGGTCAGGGGGAGGGACATGATGCTCCTAAGCGGTAGCGGCTGAGTACGGCCTGACTAACCGCTCGTGGGGCGGGTGGAGTTGCGGCGCCGCCGGGTAAAGGATCGGTAACGCATCGTTTAATCGGCTTCCGCGACAAGAGCATTGGATGCGCGCCGACCAGGGGTTTCCGTCATTTCCCGGAGTGTGGGGCGCGGTGGTGATCACCCCCGCAGGAGTGATCATTCGCACGCGCTGCCGGGCGCTTCCCGCTGACCCGCGCGGATCAGCGGGCCATGAAGATCCGCACCTCGCCGGGGGCCGCACCGTAGGGGTCGCCGTCGCCGTTCTTCGCGCCGGCGTCCCCCTTGTCCTGCCACCGGCCGCGGTCCTGGCCCGCGACCCAGCCGCGCAGGTCGTAGGAGACCCTGGCGATGCCCATCTCACGGGAGTTGGCCACCGCCCAGTGGGCCATCGCCCGGCTGCGGCGGACCGCGGCCTCGCCCGCGTCCCGCTTCTCCACCATCGTGATCTCGGGCTCCTCGACCGCCCTGCCCCCGCCGCCGTTGCGGCCGGCCTGGCCGCCCTGGCCGCCCTGCGGGCCGAAGGTGTGCATCCCGTCCTTGCCGAAGATCCGCACCAGGCCCTCCCGCACCTTCTCCGGGTCGCCCGGCTGCGTGGGCGCCGGCCCGCCGCAGTCCAGCCGGCCGCCGCCGCCGAAGGCGGCGGTCAGCACGGTCGCGTCCGGCTCGTGCTTGGCGTAGGCCTGCGGGTAACCGCTGCGCTGCACCTTCTGCGCGGCCACCGTCAGCGGCAGCCGCGAGTACCCCGGCACGTCGACGAGGTGGTCGTAGAAGATCGCGGCCGAGTAGACCGGGTCCGTGATCTGCTCCGGCGTGCCCCAGCCCATCGACGGCCGCTGCTGGAAGAGGCCCAGCGAGTCCCGGTCGCCGTGGTCGAGGTTGCGCAGGGCGGACTCCTGCATGGCGGTCGCCAGGGCGATGGTGACGGCCCGCTCGGGCAGCCCCTTGGCGATGCCGACGGCGGCTATCGTCGCCGCGTTCGCCGCCTGCTCCGGAGACATCTCGTACTTTTCGGACTCTCCGTCACGGCCGGACGCATCCGCACTGGCGACGCAGAAGGGCGCGCCACCGCCGACCGAGGCGCGCTGAACGGCGAAGTACCCGATCACCGAAAGGAGAACGAGCAGGCCGACGACCACACGCAGCAGCCTGCGGCGGCGAGGACGGGGTTCACGGATCTCGGACACGCGGCCCACCGTACTTGAGGCATATGGCGCGTCCACCGGCCGGACGAGGGACGCTTCGCCACACCCCGGGGCGTTAGGGTCAGTTCCATGTCCGAATCCGAGCTGGACCTCACCCTGGACGCCGCCGAGCTGACCGCCCGGCTCGTCGACATCCCTTCCGTGAGCGGCGACGAGAAGGTACTCGCCGACCTCGTGGAACACGCGCTGCGCGGCCTGCCCCACCTCACCGTGGACCGCTTCGGCAACAACGTCGTCGCCCGTACGAGCCTCGGCCGCGCCGAGCGCGTCGTACTCGCCGGCCACCTCGACACCGTGCCGATCGCCGACAACGTCCCCTCGCGCCTCGACGAGAACGACGTTCTGTGGGGCTGCGGCACCACCGACATGAAGTCCGGCGTCGCCGTGCAGCTGCGCATCGCCGCGACCGTGCCCGAGCCCAACCGCGACCTCACCTTCGTCTTCTACGACCAGGAGGAGGTCGCGGCCGATCTCAACGGCCTCGGCAAGGTCGCAGGCGCCCACCCCGACTGGCTCACGGGTGACTTCGCGGTCCTGCTGGAGCCCTCGAACGCCGAGGTCGAGGGCGGCTGCCAGGGCACGCTGCGCGTCCTGCTGCGCACGTCCGGCGAGCGTGCCCACTCCGCCCGCAGCTGGATGGGCTCCAACGCCATCCACGCGGCGAGCCCGATCCTCGCCCGGCTCGCGGCGTACGAGGCCCGCAAGCCCGTCATCGACGGCCTGGAGTATCACGAGGGCCTCAACGCGGTCCGCATCGAGGGCGGCGTCGCCAACAACGTCATCCCCGACGCCTGCACCGTGACGGTCAACTTCCGCTTCGCCCCGGACCGCAGCATGGACGACGCGATCGCCCACGTCCGGGAGGTCTTCGCGGACTGCGGTGTCGACGAGTTCGTGATCGACGACTACTCCGGCGGCGCCCTCCCCGGCCTGTCCCACCCGGCCGCGGCCGCGTTCATGGAGGCGGTCGGCGGCCGGGCGATGCCGAAGTTCGGCTGGACCGACGTCGCCCGCTTCAGTGCGCTGGGTGTTCCGGCGGTGAACTACGGACCGGGCGACGCCCTGCTGGCCCACAAGGTGGACGAGCGGGTGGAGACGAAGGCGGTCCTGCACTGCGAGGAACGACTCCGCGCCTGGCTGACCTCCTGAATTCCGCTTCTCGTCACCTTTGTGCGCCTACCCTGATCCAACGATCAGCAGGAGGGAGCACATCATGGGCAACCCCGAAGGCAACGCTCGTCGTCGGCCCGAGGAGCAGCAGCTCGGGCCGGTGCTGAGGCGGCGCAGCCAGGTGCAGGCGGGCAGTACGACGGACCAGCGGCTGCTGGACTCCGCCGGGCCCTCCGAGTGGGTGCACACCGATCCCTGGCGGGTCCTGCGCATCCAGTCGGAGTTCATCGAGGGCTTCGGCACGCTGGCCGAGCTGCCGCCCGCGATCAGCGTGTTCGGCTCGGCCCGCACCCCGGCCGGCTCGCCCGAGTACGAGGCGGGCGTGCGGATCGGCGGCGCGCTGGTCGATGCCGGGTTCGCGGTGATCACCGGTGGCGGTCCGGGAGCGATGGAGGCGGCCAACAAGGGCGCCCGCGAGGCGAACGGGATCTCGGTCGGCCTCGGCATCGAGCTCCCCTTCGAGCAGGGGCTGAACCAGCACGTCGATCTCGGTCTGAACTTCCGGTACTTCTTCGTCCGCAAGACGATGTTCGTGAAGTACAGCCAGGGCTTCGTCGTGCTGCCCGGAGGCCTCGGCACGCTGGACGAGCTGTTCGAGGCGCTGACCCTGGTCCAGACCCAGAAGATCACCCGCTTCCCCATCGTGCTGTTCGGCACGGAGTACTGGAGCGGGCTCGTCGACTGGCTGCGGGGCACGGTGATCGCCCAGGGCAAGGCCTCGGAGAAGGACCTCTACCTCTTCCACGTCACCGACGACGTGGACGAGGCGATCGCCCTGGTGACGAAGGAAGTCGGGAAGTAGGACCCTCCGCGGGCCGGCCGGAGCCGGCCCGCGGGACCGGACTGCGCCGGCCTCCGGCCGTCGGGTCTCAGGCCAGGCCGCGGCGGGCGACCGCGGGCGGCCGGTGGCCCTGGATGGAGCGGACCATGTCTCCTTCCCGACGCCGCTCTCGCGCGGATTCGGCGCCGGGCGCCTCACCGGCTTCGGGCGGCTGCGCCGGCCTCCGGCCGTCGGGTCTCAGGCCAGGCCGCGGCGGGCGACCGCGGGCGGCCGGTGGCCCTGGATGGAGCGGACCATGTCCAGGATCTGCCGGGTCTCCGCGACCTCGTGGACGCGGTAGACCTGGGCGCCCAGCCAGGCCGAGACGGCCGTGGTGGCCAGGGTGCCCAGCAGCCGCTCCTTGACCGGCTTGTCGAGGGTCTCGCCGACGAAGTCCTTGTTCGACAGGGAGACCAGGACCGGCCAGCCGGTCGCCGTCATCTCCTCCAGCCGACGGGTCGCCTCCAGCGAGTGGCGGGTGTTCTTCCCGAAGTCGTGCCCCGGGTCGATCATGATCGCGTCCCGGCGGACGCCGAGGGCCGCGGCGCGTTCGGCGAGCCCGACCGTGACCCGCAGGATGTCCTCCATCACGTCCTCGTACGCGATCCGGTGCGGCCGGGTGCGCGGCTCGACCCCGCCGGCGTGCGTGCAGACCAGGCCGACGCCGTAGCGCGCCGCGACCTCGGCCAGCTTGGGGTCCACGCCGCCCCACGCGTCGTTCAGCAGGTCCGCCCCGGCCTCGCACACGGCCTCGCCGACCTCGTGCCGCCAGGTGTCCACGCTGATCACCACGTCCGGGTGGCGGCGCCGCACCTCGGCCACGAAACCGACCGTCCGCCGCGCCTCCTCGCCCGCGTCCACGTGCTCGCCCGGGCCCGCCTTGACCCCGCCGATGTCGATGATCGCGGCGCCCTCGGCGACGGCCTGCTCGACCCGGTCCAGCGCGGGCTCGTCGCGGAACGTCGCGCCCTGGTCGTAGAAGGAGTCCGGAGTCCGGTTCACGATGGCCATGATCACCGGCTCGTGGGTGTCGAACTCGCGCCTGCCCAGTCGCAGCATCCTGCTCTTTCCTCCTTCGGCGGCCCTCGCGCCTCGCCAGCGACCTTAACCTGGTGGCCGGAGTCTCTCAGGGGAGTTGATCGTGTTCTTCTTCTTGATGATCGCGCTGGTCGTGGTCGTGGCAGCGGTCACCCTCGCCGTGATCGGCGGCGGCTCGGAGGCCGTCCTGCCGGAAGCGGAGCCGGACCGGGTGGCGGACGGACTGCCGGAGAGCCGGCCCGTGGTGCGGGAGGACATCGACGCGCTGCGGCTGCCGGTCGCGCCGCGCGGCTACCGGATGGCCGAGGTGGACGACGTACTGGAGCGGCTCGCCGCGGAACTCGCCGAGCGGGACGCGCGGATCGCGCAGCTGACGGCCCCCGCGGACGCGCCCGGCCGGGTGGACCTCAGCAAGGGCGGTGAGCGGTGAGCGGACCGCTCGCGGGCCCGGACGGGCTGCTGCGGTGCCCGTGGGCCCTGTCCACCGAGGACTACATCGCCTACCACGACTCCGAATGGGGCCGTCCGGTCCACGGCGACGACGCCCTCTACGAGCGGCTGTGCCTGGAGGCCTTCCAGTCCGGGCTGTCCTGGCTGACGATCCTGCGCCGCCGTGAGGGCTTCCGGAAGGCCTTCTCGAACTTCTCCGTCGCGGCGGTCGCGGAGTTCGGGACGGCGGACGCGGAGCGGCTGCTGGCCGACGAGGGGATCATCCGCAACCGGGCCAAGATCGAGGCGACCCTGGCCAACGCGAAGGTCCTCGCCGGCTGGGAGGCCGGCGAGCTGGACGCCCTGATCTGGTCCCACGCCCCCGAGGAGCCCGGCCCCGCCCCGCGCACGGTCACCGAGGTCCCGGCGGTCACCCCGGAGTCCACCGCCCTGGCCAAGGCCCTCAAGAAGGCGGGCATCCGCTTCGTCGGCCCGACCACCGCCTACGCCCTGATGCAGGCGTGCGGGCTGGTCAACGACCACCTGGCCGCCTGCGCCCTGCGCGACCCGGCCTGAGTCGGGCCGCGCACGTCCCCGCGGCTCAGCGGCCGAGGTACTTCGGCGGCTGCTTCGCCAGGAAGGCCTGGACGGCGATGGAGTGGTCCTCGGAGGCCCCCGCGCGGGTCTGCAGCACGTCCTCGTGGACCAGGGAGTCCGCCAGCGTGTGGGAGGCCCCGTAGGCGAGGGACTCCTTCAGCGCGGCGTAGGCGACCGTCGGGCCCGCGGCCAGCGCGCGGGCCACGGCCTCGGCCTCGGCGTGCAGGGAGTCCGAGGGCACCAGGCGGTTGACGATGCCGAGCTCGTACGCCTCCTGCGCCTTGACCGAACGGGGGAAGAGCAGCAGGTCCGAGGCGCGGGAGGCGCCGATCAGGCGGGGCAGGGTCCACGAGACCCCGGAGTCGGCGGTGAGGGCCACGCCGGCGAACGAGGTGTTGAAGGAGGCGGTGTCGGCGACGACGCGGAAGTCGGCCGCCAGCGCGAAACCGAAGCCGGCCCCGGCCGCCACTCCGTTGACGCCGGCCACCACGGGCTTGGGCATCTCGGTGAGCGCCCGCACGATCGGGTTGTAGTGCTCCTTGACGGTGTTCATGGTCAGCGAGGAGCCGCTCTCACGGTCCGCCGCGAGGTTGCCGATGTGCTCCTTGAGGTCCTGGCCCACGCAGAAGGCCCGGTTCCCGGCGGCGGTCAGCAGGACCGCCCGGACCGCGGTGTCCCCGGCCGCCGCCACCACCGCGTCGCGCAGGGCGACCTTGGCCTCGGTGTTCATCGCGTTCATCGCGTCGGGACGGTTGATCGTGATGGTCGCGAGTCCGTCGGTCACTTCGTAGAGCACACTGTCGGCCATGGCAGGGGGTCCCCCTTCGTCGCGGGCTTGGCTACCGGCCGGTACCGGCCGGTGCAAGGGTCAGCATGGCGGACCGGACCGGGAGCGCACATGTGATGTGCGTCAAAGAAAGCCGGAGCCGTTCCCCAGGTGCGGCGGCGAAGTATCGCAGGCGGATCCCCGAAATGAGTGGTTTTGGCCGAGCGCGTTGCCCAAGCGTTCCCGGGTGATGTTGGTCATCGGGTCCTGACATGCGGGATAATGGCTGGGAAGCAATGTGTTCGATGCCGGGTATTAGGCGCCTGAACGGGGCCGTCGGCTGACGATGAGCTGGTTTCAGGAAGGGGAACGAGCATGGCGGCCATGAAGCCGCGGACGGGCGACGGCCCGCTCGAGGTCACCAAGGAGGGGCGGGGCATCGTCATGCGCGTACCGCTCGAGGGCGGCGGTCGGCTTGTCGTCGAGCTGACCCCCGATGAGGCGGACGCCCTGGGTGACGCCCTGAAGAAGGTCGTCGGCTGACCCGCTGACAGCACTTCCACCTTCTGCTTTCGCATTCCCTGCGCTGCCCCGGCCGCTACCAGCGGCCGGGGCAGCGTTGCGTCGTGTCCGAGGACCCCCGTCCCCAGCATCCCCGCGGAGCCGCACGTGACCTTCTCCCCGCCCGCGCCGCCGGCCTTCGCCGACTGCACCCCGCGCCAGAGGGCGGCCCGCGTCCTGTCGGACGCACTGGCTCCGGCGAACCTCGTGGTCGCCCTCCTCCTGCTCGTCGGGTGGCACAGCACCGGGTCGTGGACGGGGCTCGGCTGGGGCCTGCTCGCCGCCCTGTTCTGCGGCGTCGTCCCGATCGGCATCATCACCGTCGGGGTCAGGCGGGGGGCGCTGACCGACCAGCACATCCGGGTGCGGCGCCAGCGGGTCGTGCCGATGGCACTGAGCCTGGTCTCCGTCCTGGCCGGGGTCGCGCTGCTGCGCCTGCTGGGCGCCCCGGCGGACGTCTTCGCGCTCGTCGTCGCGATGCTCGTGGGCCTGGTCTCTTCCCTGCTGGTGACGGTGGGCTGGCAGATATCCATCCACATGTCGGTGGCCGGCGGCAGCGTGATGATCCTGCTGCTCGTCTTCGGTCCGGCCGTCCTCCCGGCGGCCGCGGTCGCCGCCGCCGTCGGCTGGTCCCGCCTGGCGCTGCGGGCGCACACCCCGGCCCAACTGCTCGCCGGCACCGCCCTGGGCGGCACGGCGGCGCTCACCTTCGCGCTCCTGAGCTGACCCGGGCCGACCCGGCCCCGCCCGCCGATCCGGCCCCGCCCCCGGCCTGCGGGGCGACTCCTACGGGGTCAGCGGCGCACGGCGCACAGCAGGCCGTCGCCCACCGGGAGCAGCGCGGCCTCCAGCGCCGGGCTCTCCCGGACGCTGCGCAGCAGCTCGCGGACGCGGAGCACCTCCACCGGCTGGGCCGCGGAGTCGACCGTACGGCCGTCGGAGAAGACCCCCTCGAAGCACACCAGCCCGCCGGGGCGCAGCAGACGCAACGATTCAGCGAGGTAGTCGAGGGACTCCGTCGGGTCCCCGTCGCAGAAGACGAGGTCGTACCCGCCGTCGGCGAGGCGGGGCAGGACGTCGAGGGCGCGGCCGGGGATGAAGCGGGCCCGGTTGCCCGCGAAGCCGGCGGCGCGGAAGGCCTGGCGGGCGAAGGCCTGGCGGTCCGCCTCGGGATCCACCGTGGTCAGCACCCCGTCGGGGCGCATTCCGTGCAGGAGGTGGATGCCGGAGACACCCGTTCCGGTGCCGATCTCGGCGACCGCCTTGGCGTCCGCGGTGGCGGCCAGCAGGCGCAGCGCGGCGCCGGTCCCGGGGGAGACGGAGCGCAGGCCCGCTTCCCTGGACCGGTCGCGGGCCCATCGCAGAGCGTCGTCCTCGGCGACAAACGCGTCGGCGAACGCCCAGCTCGTCTGCCGGTTGCCGGTAATGACCCTCTCCTGTCCCCATAGTTGGCGCAACGGTGACTGTATCCGTTGACGTCGGGAACCCGCAGATGGGACCGGGCGTTGTGAGGGGTGGAGGCGGGACGAGAAGGACGGCGCCGGGCAGATCGGCGGCGGGGACCGCCCCGGGGCCTAAGGCTTGCGTAAAGATACTGCAAAAACCCTTATCCGGAGCTGACAGAGGGGGTGGCTATGGTAGGGACTCCACTGGACACCACCAGAGCCGACAGGGGAGGTGCGGCTGCGCCTGTGGATCGTGGAGGCGTGTTCAGACGCCTCTTCTGGTCGGCGGGTGAGCCGAAATCCGTGACCTACATTGCTGACCGCTTCCACACCGCAGACACCGCAACCACCGCGACCTTTGCCGCAGATGCGGGATCGCAGGCGTGGACCCCTCCCTCGTGGGAGGAGATCGTCAGCACGCACAGCGCGCGGGTCTACCGCCTTGCCTACCGTCTGACGGGCAACCAGCACGACGCCGAGGACCTCACCCAGGAGGTCTTCGTCCGCGTCTTCCGCTCGCTGTCCACGTACACGCCCGGCACGTTCGAGGGCTGGCTGCACCGCATCACCACGAACCTGTTCCTGGACATGGTCCGCCGCAAGCAGCGGATCCGTTTCGACGCGCTCGCCGACGACGCCGCCGAGCGGCTGCCGAGCCGTGAGCCGTCCCCCCAGCAGGTCCTCCACGACACGCACTTCGACGCGGACGTGCAGCAGGCGCTGGACACCCTCGCCCCCGAGTTCCGCGCGGCCGTCGTGCTGTGCGACATCGAGGGCCTGTCCTACGAGGAGATCGCCGCGACGCTCGGCGTGAAGCTCGGAACCGTCCGCAGCCGTATCCACCGAGGCCGTTCGCACCTGCGCAAGGCGCTCAAGCACCGGTCTCCCTCGGCCCGGGCCGAGCAGCGGGCGCTGGCCGGCGTGGGGACGGGCGCGCCGGACGCCGGGAGAGAGGGCGGAGCCGAGTGACCGGAGCCAGTCCTTCCCCTGCCGAGCAACATCTGGGCGACCGGCTTGCCGCACTGGTGGACGGCGAGCTCAAGCACGACGCCCGTGAGCGGGTCCTGGCCCACCTGGCGACCTGCGCCAAGTGCAAGGCCGAGGCCGACGCCCAGCGCCGCCTCAAGACCATGTTCGTGGAGAGCGCGCCACCGCCGCTGTCCGCGGGCCTGCTCGCGCGCCTCCAGGGGCTGCCGGGGGGCGGTCCCGACGGCCCGGCGGGCCCCCTGGGCCCACCGGGACCCGGCGCCGCCGAACCGGACCCCTTCGAGGCCTTCGCGTACGGGCTGCCCGTGGCGGCCGCCGCGCGGCCGCAGCAGGAGGGCTTCCGCATCCACGAGGTGGGCCGTCCGCGCCGCCGGTTCGCCTTCGTCGCCGCCGGTGCGGTGTCGCTGGCCGCCCTCGCGCTGGGCGGCACCCTGCCACTGGAGGGCACGGAGCCGAACGGCCGGGGAGATTCCCCGGCGCCCGCCTCCAGGCCCGGCCCTGCCCTGCCCGTGGCCGACGCGGCGGTCCGTGACCGGCTCCCCACTCCTGCGGCCGTACCGAGCCTCCTGACGGCCGTGGCGAGCCCGCTGCCGCCACCCCAGCCCTCCCCGCCGGGCTCCGCCCGCCCGGTCTCCCTGCTGCGCTGACCGGGGACCTGGTTGAATCGGCCGGACATGCGCACAGGTACGCGGGGAGCGCCGATGGCCGACAGGCAGCAGACCGACCCGGCTCCACAGTGGTGGAGCCGGCCCGAGGGCACGGCCGACAGCCGTCGTGACGGGGTTCCCGCCCCGCGCCCCGAGACCCCCGAGGGCGGCGGTGAGCGCGGAGCCGAGGGGCACGCAGCCGAGGGGGACGGGGCCGCCGGGCAGGTGGCCCCCACCCAGGAGCCGCCGGCCCACGAGCCGGCCCACCAGGTCCGGTACGACCCCTGGGGTGCACAGCCCCTCCAGGCCGTGGACCGGGGCCGGGACCGGCGCGGCTTCCGGCTGTGGCAGGTGGCGGCCCTCGCCGCCGCCGCGGCGCTGCTCGCCGGCGGCATCGGCGGCTACGTCGGCGTACTTGCCGAGCGGCAGAGCAGCACCAGGCTGGAACTGCCCCAGGCGGCCGTCGCGGACAAGGGCCGGGCGCCCGACAGCGTGGCCGGGATCGCGGCCACGGCGCTGCCCGGGGTGGTCACCCTGCACGTGCGGGGCGCGAAGAGCAGCGGCACGGGCACCGGCTTCGTACTGGACCCGCAGGGGCACATCCTGACCAACAACCACGTGGTCGCCGACGCCAAGGAGATAGCGGTCACCTTCAGCACCGGCGAGAGCGTCACCGCCGAGCTGGTCGGCCGCGACTCCGGCTACGACCTGGCCGTGGTCAAGGTCAGCGGGGTGCGCGGGCTGCGGCCGCTCAGCCTGGGCAACTCCGAGAACGTGAAGGTCGGCGACCCGGTCGTGGCCATCGGCGCGCCCTTCGACCTCTCCAACACGGTCACCGCGGGCATCATCAGCGCCACCGGCCGGCCCGTCACCGCAGGCGGCGACAAGGGCGACGGCAGCGACATCAGCTACGTCGACGCGCTCCAGACCGACGCCCCCATCAACCCCGGGAACTCCGGCGGCCCCCTCCTGGACGCCAGGGCGCACGTCGTCGGCATCAACAGCGCGATCCGCGGCGCCGACAAGGACGACCCCGACCGGCAGGGCGGCTCCATCGGCCTGGGCTTCGCCATCCCCATCAACCAGGGCAAGCGCGTCGCCGAGGAGCTCATCGCCACGGGCCACGCCACGCACCCCGTCATCGGGGTCACCCTCGACATGGACTACACGGGCGACGGGGCCCGGGTGGGGGACAAGGGCGAGGACGGCAAGCCGTCCGTGACCGCCGGCGGACCGGGCGCGCGCGCCGGCATCAAGCCCGGCGACGTGATCACCAAGGTGGACGGGCAGCGGGTCCGCGGCGGCGACGAGCTGATCATCAAGATCCGGGCCCACCGTCCGGGCGATCCCCTCACCCTCACGGTGCTGCGCGACGGCCGGGAGCGCACGCTGGACGTCGTCCTCGGGTCGGCGAACGGATCATGATCACGGGATGGCCGGGGAGTGAAACCCTCACCGGTCCGGGACGCGTGTAGGGGCCCGGGGGCAGGGCCGGGTACCGTGTGTTCGGGCCCGAAGTGACAGAGAGCCGAGGAGCGGCAAGGTGTTCAACGACATAGGCGCACTCGAACTCGTCACGATCGTGATCCTGGCCATTCTCGTCTTCGGCCCGGACAAGCTTCCGAAGGTCATTCAGGACGTGACGGGCTTCATCCGCAAGGTCCGCGCCTTCTCCGACAGCGCCAAGCACGACATCCGGTCCGAACTCGGACCGGACTTCAAAGACTTCGAGTTCGAGGACCTGAATCCGAAGACCTTCATCCGCAAGCAGCTCTCGGAGAACGAGGACCTCAAGGAGATCCGCACCAGCTTCGATCTCCGCAAGGAGCTGAACGACGTCTCGGACGCCGTCAACCATTCGGAGCCCGATCCCGCACCGGCCGCCCCGTCCGGTGCCGCCGCCGGTCCGGACCTGCTGAAGAAGCCCGCGGCCCCGGCTTCCGAACAGCGCGTGCGCTTCGACGCCGACGCCACCTGACCCCAGCCTGCCCGGTGATCCGGGGTCCGATGGCTATCCTCCATCTGTCCGGATCGCGGGACGCCCGAGGGAGGGGGTCCCCCCAGCGCAGCGAGGGGGAGGGCCGTTCCGGACCCCACGGAACGAGAGGCCGGCCACATGGAGACGACGAGCAGCAGCCTGGTAGGGGCGCAGACCGCCGAGGCACCCGCCGCCGCGGACGCCGCGCAGGAACCCCATACAGGTCCGCATACGAGCCCGCATACCGGCGATCCGGCCGAGGCGCAGCAGCCGGAGGCCGCCGCCCCCGTGCCGGCGGCCCGCCGGACGGCCGAGGGCTTCCTGGCGGCGGACTTCCCCTGGTACGGGCTGGACGGGGCCTTCACCGGCCCCCGCCGGCTCATGCAGGTCGGCACGGCCGCCGACGGAACGGTGGAGCACGGCTCCACCGGCCACGGCGACGAGCCGTCCGCCCGGGGTGAGATCGCCACCGGCGAGAAGGAACGCTTCGCGGTGGTCATCACCGTGGCGAGCAACCCGCTGCGCCGCAGCAGCGACGGCACCGGCGTCCTGGAGGCCACCTCGGTCTCCTCGGCCGCCTGGCTGGCCGGCTCCGGGCTGCTGGCCTACAGCTGGCCCGGACAGATGGACCACGCCCTGCGCAACGACTGGCTCGACCAGCAGACCGAGGCCGCGTGGGAGCTCGCGGACGACCTCGACGGCGAGGACTGGTCCACGCTGTCGCTGCCCGTGGACGGGGAGCCGACGACCTTCCACTACCGCGAGTCGGAATTCGGCTGGGTGCTGGCCGGCTCCACCGGCACCGGCGTCCACCTGGGCGCCTACGGCCGCGGCATGAGCGCCTACGGCCTCGGCTTCTCGGCCATCTCGGACCTCGGCACCTACGAGTAGCCGTACGCGCCCGGCACGGGTGCGGGCGCGGGTACGGGCGCGGGGTACGGAGAAGGGCACCGCCGGCCGGCGGTGCCCTTCTCCGTACCCCGGAGGGCTTAGAACTTGTTGCGGGGGGTGATGCCCAGGGACATGCCCGACAGGCCGCGGGCGCGGCCGCCCAGCTTGCCCGCGATCGAGCGCAGGGCCGCGCCGGCGGGGGAGTCCGGGTCGGACAGGACGACGGGCTTGCCCTCGTCCCCGCCCTCGCGCAGCCGGACGTCGATCGGGATCGAGCCCAGCACCGGCACCGTCGCGCCGACCGTCTTGGTCAGGCCGTCGGCGACCTTCTGGCCGCCGCCCGAGCCGAAGACGTCCACCATCTCGTCGCAGTGCGGGCACGGCAGGCCCGACATGTTCTCGACGACGCCGACGATCTTCTGGTGGGTCTGCACGGCGATCGAACCGGCCCGCTCGGCGACCTCGGCCGCCGCCTGCTGCGGGGTGGTGACGACCAGGATCTCCGCGTTAGGCACGAGCTGGGCCACGGAGATCGCGATGTCGCCCGTGCCCGGCGGCAGGTCCAGGAGCAGCACGTCCAGGTCGCCCCAGAACACGTCGGCCAGGAACTGCTGGAGCGCGCGGTGCAGCATGGGCCCGCGCCACACCACCGGGGCGTTGCCGGGGGTGAACATGCCGATGGAGATGACCTTCACGCCGTGCGCCGACGGCGGCATGATCATGTTCTCGACCTGGGTGGGACGGCCGTCCACGCCCAGCATGCGCGGCACGCTGTGGCCGTAGATGTCCGCGTCGACCACGCCGACCTTCAGGCCGTCCGCCGCCATCGCCGCGGCCAGGTTCACTGTGACGGAGGACTTGCCGACGCCGCCCTTGCCGGAGGCGACCGCGTACACCCGGGTCAGCGAGCCCGGCTTGGCGAAGGGCACCTCGCGCTCGGCGGTACCGCCGCGCAGCGTGGCCGCCAGGTCCTTGCGCTGCTCGTCGCTCATCACGTCCAGCGACACCGACACGGAGGTGACACCGGCGACCTTCTCGACGGCCTCGGTCACGTTCTTGGTGATCGTCTCGCGCATGGGACAGCCCGACACGGTCAGGTAGACCGTGACGGCGACCGCGCCGCCGCCACCGATCTCCACCGATTTGACCATGCCGAGCTCGGTGATCGGCCGGTGGATCTCGGGGTCGTTCACCGTCGCCAGAGCGTCCAGGATCGCGTCCTGCTCAGGCACGGCGGCGGAGCTTGTGTCGGTAGCCATGCCCCGATGGTACGGCTCGGTAGCACGCCTCGGGAAAGCCGCTCAGCGGTCGCCTTCATCACGTTCGGCCGGGAATAGACGCCGCTCGTCCATCTCCTTGATCAGGTCCTGGAACTCCGACCTGATCCAGTCACGGGTGGCGACCTCGCCGAGGCCCATGCGCAGCGCCGCGATCTCCCGCGTCAGGTACTCCGTGTCGGCGATGGAGCGCTCGTTCTGCTTGCGGTCCTGCTCGTGGGTGACCCGGTCGCGGTCGTCCTGCCGGTTCTGCGCGAGCAGGATCAGCGGGGCCGCGTAGGAGGCCTGGAGCGACAGCATCAGGGTCAGGAAGATGAACGGGTACGGGTCGAACCGCAGATCGTCCGGCGCGAAGATGTTCCACAGCACCCAGACGATGATGACCAGGGTCATCCAGACGATGAACCGGCCGGTGCCCAGGAAGCGCGCCACCCGCTCGGAGAGCCGGCCGAAGGCCTCCGGGTCGTACTCGGGCAGCAGCGAGCGGCGCGGCGCGCGCGGCAGGTCCAGGCGCACCCGCGAGCGCGTCAGCGCGCTCGACCCGGTGCTCGACGACTTCGCCGAGCGCTCGCCCGAACGTTCCGCCGCCTCCGGCGCGAGCCCGTGCTCGCGCGCCTGCGTACGGGCCTGTTCGCGCCGCTCCCGGATCTGCTCACGGCGCCGCTCGCGCGCCTGCTCGCCGCGCCCCCGGTCGAAGCGCCCTCGCTCAGCGGCCACCGACGGCCTCCTCGGAATGGAATTCCGTCTCCCGCCAGTCGTCCGGCAGCAGGTGGTCCAGTACGTCGTCCACGGTCACCGCGCCCAGCAGCGATCCGCTCTCGTCGACCACCGGCACCGCGACCATGTTGTAGGCCGCCAGGTGCGTGGTCACCGCGGGCAGCGAGGCGTTCGGCCGCAGCGGCGGCAGGTCCGTGTCCACGATCGAGCTGACCAGGGTGAACGGAGGGTCCCGCAGCAGCCGCTGGAAGTGCACCGTGCCCAGGTACTTGCCCGTCGGCGTCTCGTCCGGCGGCCGGCACACGTACACCTGAGCCGCCAGCGCCGGCGACAGGTCCGCCTGCCGTACCCGGGCCAGTGCGTCCGCGACCGTGGCGTCCGGGCGCAGCACGATCGGCTCGGTGGTCATCAGACCGCCGGCGGTGTTCTCCTCGTAGGACAGCAGGCGGCGCACGTCGGCGGCGTCGTCCGGCTGCATCAGCGTCAGGAGCCGCTCCTTGTCGTCCTCCGGCAGCTCCGAGAGCAGGTCGGCCGCGTCGTCCGGGTCCATCGCCTCCAGGACGTCCGCGGCGCGCTCCTCCTTGAGCTTGCCGAGGATCTCCACCTGCTCGTCCTCGGGCAGCTCCTCCAGCACGTCCGCGAGCCGGTCGTCGTCGAGGGCGTTGGCCACCTCGGCGCGCCGCTTCGGCGTCAGGTGGTGCAGGACGTTCGCCACGTCGGCCGGGCGCATCTGCTCGAAGGTGGCGACCAGGTTCTCGGCGCCCTGCCCGTGCTCCTCCAGCGAGAAGCCCGTCACGGCCGACCACTCCACCGTGAGGGCCTCGCCGCGCCGGCGCAGCGCACCCGACTTGCCCTTCCGGACGAAGATCCGGTCGATCTCCCAGTCCCGGCGGGCCGGCAGCTGCTGGATGGCCACGTCCAGGACGGTGACCTCCTCGCCGCTGGCGACCAGCGTCACCCGCCGGTCCAGCAGTTCGCCCAGGACCAGCCGCTCGGTGGGGCGCTGCTCGAAGCGCCGCATGTTGATGACACCGGTGGTGATGACCTGCCCGGACTCGACTCCGGTGACGCGGGTCATCGGCAGGAAGACCCGGCGCCGGCTGACCACCTCGACCACCAGGCCCAGCAGCCGCGGCGGGCGGCCGCCGACCCGCAGCATCGCGACGAGGTCGCGGACCCGGCCGACCTGGTCGCCGTTGGGATCGAAGACGGGCACACCCGACAGATGCGAGACGAAGATCCGCGGGGCGCCTGCAGCCATCCGAGCGCCTCCTAGAGCGTCAATCGACAGTCCTGCCGCCCCTCAGGCTAGCCCGTGCCGCAGCCAAGCGTCCTGGTGGGGAGGTCCGCCCGGGGCCGCACGGACCCCGGGGAGCGGTCGCGGGCCGCGGCACACGGACGGGTACGCTGCCTGCTGCCCGCAGACGAACGACGAGAGGCACCTGCTCGTGACCGCCTACTTCCCCGCCGCGCGGCTGCGCCGAGCCGCCTTCATCGGTGTGCTGTGCGCGGGCCTCGCCGTGACCGGTACGGGTTGCGGGGACGACCCGGACGAGGGCACGAACGGCGTCGGCAAGCTCACCGCCGACAAGATCGAGGCGAAGGCGAAAGCGGCCGCGGGCGAAGCCGAATCGGTACACCTGTCCGGAACCCTCGTGAGCGGCGGCAAGGCCTTCACCGTCGACATGCGGCTGAAGTCGGACGGCGGTTCCGGCGAGGTGAAGTCGAAGGACGACACCTTCCAGCTGCTGCGCGTGGGCGAGCAGCTCTACCTGAAGGCCAGCGCGGCGTTCTGGGGCCAGACCGACTCGGCCGGCAAGCTCGGCGACAAGTACGTGAAGGTGCCCGAGGGCGACCCCTCCTACAAGCAGTTCCGCGGCTTCACCGACATGGACGTCCTGCTGGACGGTCTGCTGGGCCTGGAGGGCAAGCTCGCCAAGGGCTCCTACACCAAGGTCGGCCACACCCGCGCGGTCCAGGTCACGGCGGACGAGGGCAAGGGCGGCAAGCTCTCGGTGTCCCTGGAGGGGACCCCGTACCCCCTGCTCATGGAGCGGGCCGGCGGCGCCGGCCGGGTGGAACTCGCCGAGTGGGGCAAGCCGTTCCAGCTCGACCCGCCCGCGCAGGACCAGACGGTCGACTACGGCAGCCAGCTGCCGACGACCAAGGGGGAGGGCGGCGAGTCCGCCCCGGCCCCCTCCAAGGGCTCCGGCCAGGGCGCGAACCCCACCTCGCCGTAAGGTTGTGGGGGCGCCTGCCGGTCAGCCCCGGGCGGCCTTCTTCCGCTTCAGCAGGAGCTTCGGCAGGGCCGCCGGGACCGGGCGGCGGGTCGTCGCCGGGGAGCCCAGCGGGGTCGCGGCCAGCGAGCCGTCGGGGAGGTCGGACCGCACCGACTCCGGCTCCAGCCGCAGCAGCCGGCACTCCCGTGCCCATCGCTCGGTCATGTCCACCGAGTCGGGCGCGTTCAGCCGCTTGCCCTTGAGCTCGGCGACGGCCGCCTGCCACTCCTCGCCGCGGGGCGGGAGCTCCCGTACGGTCGCCGTCCAGGCCACCAGCCGGCCGCCCTTGTCCTTGCTCCGCACGGTCACCTCGGCGCCCGCGCCGTCCACCAGCCCCGGGAACGGCTGCTCGCCGGGCCCGTCGCCCAGCACGTGGGCCGCACCGTCCACCCAGGCGTGCCACAGGGCGCGGTCGGCCCCGGCGCCGCGGACCCAGATCAGGCCGGACTTCTTGGTGGCCTCCTCGACGAGGGCCAGGTCGAGCGCGCTGAGAGTCATGCGCACAGGTTAGGGGGTCGCCCCGCGGACCCGATGAGGTGTCTCGCCGATCAACCCGGCCCCATCGGCGAAACCGCCCCTACAGCCAGCCGTGGCGGCGCAGGGCGCGGTGGATGGTGAAGCAGGCGCCGAAGATCGT
Source organism: Streptomyces sp. A0592 (assembly GCF_004795115.1). NCBI lineage: Bacteria > Bacillati > Actinomycetota > Actinomycetes > Kitasatosporales > Streptomycetaceae > Streptomyces > Streptomyces sp. A0592. Next base: position 15,706 of record NZ_SSBM01000026.1, on the reverse strand, counting down.
CGCCATCACCATCGGGTAGCCGTACTCCCACCGGAGCTCGGGCATGTGGTCGAAGTTCATCCCGTACACGCCGCAGATCATCGTCGGCACGGCGATGATGGCCGCCCAGGAAGTGATCTTGCGCATGTCCTCGTTCTGGGCGACCGTCGCCTGCGCGAGATTGGCCTGGAGGATCGAGTTCAGGAGCTCGTCGAAGCCCACCACCTGCTCGTGCACCCGCGCGAGGTGGTCGGCCACGTCCCGGAAGTACTTCTGGATGTCCGGGTCCACCAGCCGCATCGGCCGCTCGCTCAGCAGCTCCATCGGTCGCAGCAGCGGCGAGACCGCCCGCTTGAACTCCAGCACCTCGCGCTTGAGCTGGTAGATCCGGCCCGCGTCGCCGCCGCGCGCACTGCCCTTGGCCGGGGCCGCGAAGACATCGCTCTCCACCTCGTCGATGTCGTCCTGCATCGCCGCCGCGACCGCGATGTATCCGTCGACGACGTGGTCGGCGATGGAGTGCAGGACGGCCGAGGGCCCCTTGGACAGCAGCTCCGGGTCGTCCTGGAGGCGGTGGCGCAGACCCTTGAGGGAGCCCTGGCCGCCGTGCCGGACGGTGATGACGAAGTCGGGGCCGGTGAAACACATCACCTCGCCCGTCTCCACCACCTCGCTGGTGGCGGTCAGTTCGGCGTGCTCCACGTAGTGGATGGTCTTGAAGACGGTGAAGAGGGTGTCGTCGTACCGCTCCAGCTTGGGCCGCTGGTGCGCGTGCACCGCGTCCTCCACGGCCAGCGGGTGCAGGCCGAAGGTGGCGGCGATCCCCGCGAACTCGGCCTCCGTCGGCTCGTGCAGGCCGATCCAGGCGAAGCCGCCGTCCTCGCGGACTCGGCGGATCGCCTCACGGGGCGTCAGACACGCCGGCCCCAGCACCCGGCGGCCGTCGCGGTACACGGCGCAGTCGACCACCGCGCTGCTCGCCGACGGGTCGCGGGTCGCGTCGTAGCCGGGCTGTAGGGAGGCGGACTTGCGCAGGGACGGGCGGACGGCCGCACGCAGGTAGGGCAGCATCGACATGGCAGGCTCCTTCGCGCGCACGGCTGCGGACCGTACGGGTGGGAGACCCTCCGGCACCGCGGGCGGGCAGGCCCGGGCAGGCGGGAGGGAACAGGACGGGAGGACAAGTGTTCTGCCGTCGCTCTTCTACTGATCAGAAGATCACAGGGGGCGGGAAGCGCCCGCCGGAGAAGCGGAAGAGCGATTGGTACTGCACGATCGACTTCGGTCCACCGCAGCCCCACCTCCTCCGGCCGGTCCCCCGTAGGGGACGTCCTGTCTCCGGGGCCTTGAAACAACGCTTCTGCGTGCGGCCCCGAACAGCTGTCAACACTATCAGCCGACGGATGGTCAAGACCCGCCCTTTACCCGGCTGATACGAGTTCTATGCTCGTTTCATGGCAGAAATCATGGCCCTCGTCGAGGCCCGGCTGCGCACCGCGTTCGGTGAACCCGACGCCCGCGCCGCCGTCACCTTCCTGGGCACCGACCGCATCGAGGTACTCCGCTTCGCCGAGGGCGACCTCGTGCGGTACGCGACCCTCGGGATGTCAGCGAACCCGATGACCGATCCGACCGCCGTGGTCGCCGACCCCGTACGGGGCCCGCGCGCCGAACTGGTGCTGACCGTACGGGGAGGGCTGGCGGACACCGACAAACTGCTCAGGCCGCTCGCGGTGCTGGCCGCCTCCCCGCAGGTCGAGGGGCTGGTGGTGGCTCCGGGTGCCTCGCTCGACGTGGGTGAGCCGCTGTGGGAGGGGGCGCCGTTCAGCTCCGTCCTCGTGGCGGAACCGGGCGGTCTGGTGGAGGACCTGGAGCTCGACGAGCCCCTGGACCCGGTGCGGTTCCTGCCGCTGCTGCCGATGACGGCGAACGAGGCCGCCTGGAAGCGGGTCCACGGTGCGGCCGCCCTCCAGGAGCGCTGGCTCGCGCGCGGAACGGACCTGCGGGACCCCCTGCGCAGCGCCGTCGCCCTGGACTGACAGCCCGGACGGGTGACCATGCCTTGACTGGCGGCCGGGCGGGGAGGAGCGTGGCTACCTATGAGGGGTGAACCAACTTGCCCGAAGTGCGGTGGCCGGGTCAGGGCGCCCGGACTCTTCTCCGACTCCTGGCAGTGCGCGGTGCACGGCGCTGTCCACCCCCTGCAACCCGTCATCCCGCCGAGCGTGGAGGGCCTGGGCGTGGTCGTGCAGCGGGCGCGCGTACCGGTGTGGATGCCGTGGCCGCTGCCGCTCGGATGGCTGTTCACCGGGGTGGCGTCCGCCGGTGACGACCGCAGCGGGGGCCGGGCGACGGTGGTCGCCTGCTCCGGTCCCGGACCGGTGGGCGGCATGGGGGAGCTGCTGCTGATCGCGGAGGAGCTGGGGGTCGGCCTGGGCTCGCGGTACGCGGGGATCGACGGCCTCGACCCGGGCCGGTCCATCAACATGGCCGGTCCGCCCCACACCAAGGTGGTCGCGGCGGGCCGGCCGACACCGCTGTGGCACGTGGGCGGAGGCCCGGACGATCGGGCCGTCTTCGCCGGCGAGGCGCGCGGCCTGTGGCTGTGGGCCATCGTCTGGCCGCAGCAGTCCGGCCTCCTGCTGTACGACGAGCTGGTCCTGACCGACCTGCGCGAAGGGGGTGCCGAGGTGGAACTCCTCCCGTGCGGGGCCCTGAGCCCGCGCATCCTGGGTCCCGCGTAGATCGCCGCGGGCGTCCCCGCGGAGATCCATCCGGCGAAAGCGGACCTTCCGCCCGGTTATCCTGGGGTGTCCCCCCGTCCGTACGACCCATGGAGCTCGGCTGTGCGCATCGACCTGCACGCCCACTCCACGGCCTCCGACGGTACGGACACCCCCGCCGGGCTGGTGCGCAATGCGGCCGCCGCGGGGCTGGACGTGGTCGCGCTGACCGACCACGACACCGTCGGCGGGTACGGCGAGGCCCTCGCCGCCCTTCCTGCGGGACTGACGCTGGTGACCGGCGCCGAGCTGTCCTGCCGGCTCGACGGGACCGGCGTGCACATGCTCGCCTACCTCTTCGACCCCGAGGAGCCCGAGCTCGCCCGCGAGCGGGAACTCGTCCGGGACGACCGGGTCCCGCGGGCCCGGACCATGGTCGGCAAGCTCCGGGACCTCGGTGTGGACATCACCTGGGAACAGGTGGCGCGGATCGCCGGTGACGGCTCGGTCGGCCGGCCGCACATCGCCACCGCCCTCGTCGAGCTGGGCGTCGTGCCCACCGTCTCGGACGCCTTCACGCCGGACTGGCTCGCCGACGGCGGCCGCGCGTACGCCGAGAAACACGAGCTCGACCCCTTCGACGCCGTACGCCTGGTCAAGGCCGCCGGCGGCGTCACCGTCCTCGCGCACCCCGCGGCCGTCAAGCGCGGCCGGTGCGTGCCGGAGTCCGCGATAGCCGAGCTGGCGGCCGCGGGCCTGGACGGCATCGAGGTGGACCACATGGACCACGACGCCGACACCCGTTCGCGCCTGCGCGCTCTGGCGGCGGACCTCGGGCTGCTGACCACCGGCTCCAGCGACTACCACGGCAGCCGCAAGACCTGCCGCCTGGGCGAGTACACGACCGACCCCGAGATCTACGGCGAGATCACGCGCCGCGCGACCGGGGCCTTCCCCGTGCCGGGCGCCGGCGGACTCGGGCGCTGACCGGCCACTTCGCGGCCCGCTCGACCCGTCCCTGACTTCTTCTTCGCGACACCCCTCTCTCCTGCAAGGCATCACTGTGTTCGACTTCGCCGTCTTCGGATCCCTCTTTCTCACCCTTTTTGTGATTATGGACCCCCCGGGGATCACGCCGATCTTCCTGGCGCTGACCTCCGGCCGGCCCGTCAAGGTCCAGCGCCGCATGGCCTGGCAGGCCGTCTGCGTGGCCTTCGGCGTCATCGCGGTCTTCGGCATCTGCGGTCAGCAGATCCTCGACTACCTGCACGTCTCCGTTCCGGCGCTGATGATCGCCGGTGGTCTGCTGCTCCTGCTCATCGCGCTGGACCTGCTCACCGGCAAGACCGACGAGCCCAAGCAGACCAAGGACGTGAACGTCGCCCTGGTCCCGCTCGGCATGCCGCTGCTGGCCGGGCCCGGTGCGATCGTCTCCGTCATCCTGGCCGTCCAGAAGGCGGACGGGGCGGCCGGCCAGATCTCCGTCTGGGCCGCGATCATCGCCATGCACGTCGTGCTGTGGATCACCATGCGCTACTCGCTGGTGATCATCCGGGTCATCAAGGACGGCGGCGTCGTCCTCGTGACCCGGCTCGCCGGCATGATGCTGTCGGCGATCGCCGTCCAGCAGATCATCAACGGCGTGCTCCAGGTCGTCCAGGGCGCCTGACCGTCGACCGCCGGCGACCGCAGTCACGCGAACGCCCCCGCACCGGTCCCGGTGCGGGGGCGTGAACGTTTCGCGCGGAGCGTCAGATGGACGCACTCTCGGCCGGTCGGATCAGGATGCGCTGGCCGACGTACGCGGCCTGCTGCACGATCCGGTTGACGGAGGCCGCGTCCACGACGGTGCTGTCCACGGCGGTCCCGTCGACGTCGTCCAGGCGCAGAATCTCGAAGCGCATGGGGCTTCTCCCTTCGTCAGTGTTCTCCTTGCACTGTTCCAACGAAGTGTAGGCCGCAATCATTCCCTACGCTAAGGAAATTTTTTCACTGGCTAACTACATGTCGGTGGTGGAGTCCCAGAACGAGGCCAGCGCGGCGGCCGTCGACGCCGGATCCTCGGCGTTCGGGGAGTGCTCGGTCCCCGGAACGACCACCCTCCGCGCACCGAGCCGCTCGGCCATCGCATCCATCAGCGGGACCGGCCAGGCGTAGTCCACCGCCCCCGACAGCACCAGCTTGGGAAGCGCCACCCGGCTCAGCTCGTCCACCCGGTCGGGCTCGCAGATCAGCGCCCGGCCCGTGACGACCAGCTGCTCGGGAACGGTGGCCAGCCACCGCTCGCGCAGGAAGTGCGTCAGCTCGGGGGAGTCCTGCGCCGCGTCCTGCGGGTCGTGCGCCCGCATCGCCGCCCAGATCCCCGGCATGTCGTCGCCCATCGCCTCCAGTGCGGCGACCAGCAGCTTCGTACGCGCCTGCTGCTCCTCGGCGATCGCCGCCGGCCCGCTGCTCAGCAGCGTGAGCGAGGCGAACGGCGAGGGGTCGCGCAGCACGGCGGCCCGCGAGATCAGCCCGCCCAGCGAGTGGCCGACGAGGTGCACGCGGTCCACGCCCAGGGCCCTGACCTGCGCGAGGACGTCGCCCGCCAGCTCCTCCAGGCCGTACGCCGACTCCTCGCGCGGGCCGGGCGTCTCGTACTGGCCGCGTCCGTCGACGGCGACCACCCGGTAGCCGGCGGCGGCCAGCGGCTCCAGCAGCCCGATGAAGTCCTCCTTGCTGCCGGTGAAGCCGGGGACCAGCAGGGCGGTGCCGCGGACCGGCCCGCCGGCCTCGTGCACGGCGAAGGGGCCGCGGTCGGTGGACAGGCGGTACGCACGGGCGGCGGACGGCAGCGTGAGGCGCGGGGGCTTGCTCATGGCCCGAGGTTACCGGCCCGTAGATTCCGGCGCGGCCCGGGTACGCAGACGGCCCCGGTCCCCTCGAAAGGGGACCGGGGCCGTCTGCGTACGTGCCGGGTCCTACGCCTCGGGCGCGGCCGCGGCCTTGCGGGCGCGCGTGCGCTTCGGCTTGACCGGGGCCTCGTCGGCCGCGGCGGCGGCCTCGGCGACCGGAGCGGCCTCCGCGACCTTGCGGGTACGCGTGCGCTTCGGCTTGACCGGGGCTTCCTCGGCCGCGGCGGCGGCCTCGGCGACCGGAGCGGCCTCCGCGACCTTGCGGGTACGCGTGCGCTTCGGCTTGACCGGAGCCTCCTCGGCCACGGCCACGGCGGCCTCGGCGACCGGGGTCACCGCAGCGGTCGCCGCCTTGCGGGTGCGCCGCGCCTTGACGGGCTCGACGGGCGGCGCCATCTGGAAGTCCGGCTCCGGGGCGGTCTCGACGACCCGGCGCGGGCGTCGCGCCCGGACGGGCGCCGGCTCGACGAGCGGGGCCATCTGGAAGTCCGGCTCCGGTGCGCTCTCCACGGCCTTGCGGACGCGGGCACGCCGCGGCCTGGCCGGGGCCTCCTCGGCGACCGGGGTCACCTCGGCCGCGGGAGCCGCAGCCGCGGGGGCCTCGGCCACCGGGGCCTCGACCGCCGGGGCGGACTGCACCGGCACCGCACCCACACGGGTCCGGCGGCGGCGCGGCCTGCGCGGCTCGTCGCCGGCCGGTGCCTCGGGGGCCTCGGCCACCGGGGACCCGGCGGCCTGCTCGGCGCCGAGCTCGGACCCGCCCCGCGTACGGCGGCGCTGCCGCGGCGTACGGGTACGGGCCGGACGCTCCTCGGTCACCGTGGTCGCCTGCGCGGAGCGGCCGCCACGGCCACCGCGTCCGCCGGTCTCGCCCAGGTCCTCCAGGTTCTCGGCCTTCAGGCCGGCCCGCGTGCGCTCGGCGCGCGGCAGGATGCCCTTGGTGCCGGCCGGGATGTTCAGCTGCTCGAACAGGTGCGGCGACGTGGAGTACGTCTCGACCGGCTCGTGGAAGTCCAGCTCCAGCGCCTTGTTGATCAGCTGCCAGCGCGGGATGTCGTCCCAGTCGACCAGGGTGACGGCGATGCCCTTGTTGCCCGCGCGGCCGGTACGGCCCACGCGGTGCAGGAAGGTCTTCTCGTCCTCGGGCGTCTGGTAGTTGATGACGTGGGTCACACCCTCGACATCGATGCCTCGGGCGGCGACGTCGGTGCACACCAGCACGTCGACCTTGCCGTTGCGGAACGCGCGCAGGGCCTGCTCGCGCGCGCCCTGGCCCAGGTCGCCGTGGACGGCGCCGGACGCGAAGCCGCGGCGCTCCAGCTGCTCGGCGATGTCGGCCGCCGTGCGCTTGGTACGGCAGAAGATCATGGCCAGGCCACGGCCCTCGGCCTGCAGGATGCGGGAGACGAGCTCCGGCTTGTCCATGTTGTGCGCACGGAAGACGTGCTGCGTGATGTTGGCGACGGTCGCGCCCTCGCCGTCCTCGGAGACGGCGCGGATGTGCGTCGGCTGCGTCATGTACCGGCGGGCCAGGCCGATGACCGCGCCCGGCATGGTCGCCGAGAACAGCATCGTCTGACGCTTGGGGGGCAGGTAGGCCATGATCTTCTCGACGTCGGGCAGGAAGCCCAGGTCGAGCATCTCGTCGGCCTCGTCGAGGACGAGCGCGCGCACGCGCGACAGGTCGAGCTTGCGCTGCCCGGCCAGGTCGAGGAGACGGCCCGGGGTGCCGACGATCACGTCGACGCCCTTGTTGAGGGCCTCGACCTGCGGCTCGTAGGCGCGGCCGCCGTATATGGCCAGGACGCGGACGTTGCGGACCTTGCCGGCGGTGAGCAGGTCGTTGGTGACCTGGGTGCACAGCTCGCGGGTCGGAACCACCACGAGGGCCTGCGGGGCGTTGGTCAGCTGGTCGGGCGTGGCCCGACCGGCCTCGACGTCCGCGGGGACGACGACCCGCTCCAGCAGGGGAAGCCCGAAACCGAGCGTCTTGCCGGTTCCGGTCTTGGCCTGGCCGATGACGTCCGTGCCGGAAAGGGCGACGGGGAGGGTCATCTCCTGGATGGGGAAGGGGGACACGATGCCGACGGCCTCAAGGGCTTCGGCGGTCTCGGGAAAGATCCCGAGGTCTCGGAACGTAGTCAGGGTGCTGCCTCTTCTGTGAGACGCGGCGCGAGGCGGCGAGGGGGGTCCTACCGTGCTGTGCTTGCAGTACTGCCACGTACGAAGCTGCGCGGGACCACTGGCCTTCGCTCAAGCGCATCTGCCGCTGAGGGGGCCCCTCGTGGGAGGCGGTACGCATGGACGTACGCACCACACCGAGGGCGGTCGGTTGGAGCCGATCGGGCCACCGACCGGGCATCCTCATTCGGATGGCCCGCCGAGTATTCGGCAGGCGCATTACCACTGTACCCCGGAATCGCGCAGGTGTGTCGGGTGAATTCACCGGGTAGGTGGGTTTAGGTGGACAGGCTGGGAGTGGACATGGTGCCGTGAGGGGCCATTCGGCGGGCTATTGTGCGGAGCATGCCGACCGTAGAAAACGCCTCGCCCGCCGACGACAGCAACCCCGCCGAGGCCACCGGAATCGCCTCGCAGGACTGGGCGACCGCCTCTGCCTCGCCGCAGTACCGGGCCGCCGTCGTGGATCTGCTCGGCGCGCTCGCCTACGGGGAGCTCGCGGCCTTCGAGCGCCTCGCGGAGGACGCGAAGCTCGCGCCCACCCTGGACGACAAGGCCGAGCTCGCCGCGATGGCCTCCGCCGAATTCCATCACTTCGAGCGGCTCCGCGAGCGCCTCACGAAGATCGAGGCCGAGCCCACCGCCGCCATGGAGCCCTTCGCGCAGGGCGTCGACGCCTTCCACCGCCAGACCGCCCCGTCGGACTGGCTGGAGGGCCTGGTCAAGGCGTACGTCGGCGACTCCATCGCGAGTGACTTCTACCGCGAGGTCGCCTCCCACCTGGACACCGACACCCGCGCCCTCGTGCTCGGCGTCCTCGACGACACCGGCCACGGCAACTTCGCCGTCGAGAAGGTGCGCGCCGCGATCGAGGCCGACCCCCGCTGCGGCGGCCGGCTCGCGCTGTGGGCGCGCCGCCTGATGGGCGAGGCCCTCTCGCAGGCCCAGCGCGTGGTCGCCGAGCGCGACGCGCTCTCGACCATGCTGGTCGGCGGCGTCGACGGGATGGCGGCGGGCTTCGACCTCGCGGCCGTCGGTGAGATGTTCACCCGGATCACCAAGGCCCACACCAAGCGGATGGCGGCCCTGGGCCTCGCCGCCTGACCGGGCCCCTCCCCACGTACGTCGGCCCCGGCGCGCCAGGTGCGCGCCGGGGCCGACGTACGTGGTCGGGGGAGCCGGCCTCACGAGTCGGCTTCAGGGGTCACCCCCGCGACGGGAGCGAAAACGGAGTCCTGTGGGGACGCCTGCGGGGCCCGTGGGCCGGACGGAGCAGCAGGGACAGCACCACGGCCGACACCAGCACCGCGCCGACGAACGTCGCCACCAGGGTGTTGTGTCCCGGGCCCAGCGCGAAGTGGGTGAGATAGGACCCGAACAGTGCTCCCGCCACCCCGCTGACCAGCACCACTCGCCGAGAGGGAAGCCGGGGCTCGAGCCCTCGGACGGCTGCGGCGGACAGGGCGAGCCCCAGCAGTGCGGCGCCGAGCACTTCCATCAGCAGCATCAGGTCTCTCCCATACGTCAGGGCAAACCGGGTCACTGCGGTCCTACCCGAAGCGGAAGAAAGAGAAACGGCCCGGTGGAAGCAACCACCGGGCCGTTTCGGACAGTTCTCAGAGCGCTCCGAAACCGACCTTGCGTGCGGTCGGCTCACCCAGGTCGACGTACGACAGACGGTCGGACGGCACCAGGACCTTGCGGCCCTTGTTGTCGGTGAGGCTCAGCAGCGGCGCCTGGCCGGACAGCGCGGCGGCCACGATGCCCTCCAGCTCCTCGGCGCTCAGGTCGCTCTCCAGCACGATCTCCCGGGGTGCGTGCTGCACGCCGATCTTGACCTCCACGGCTATGTCCCTCCGACGATCCGGTTCGCGCGATCAGCCGCGCCGTACGCGGTCCACATTAGCCCGGAGAGGGGATGCGGACCGCGCAGAGCGGACACGCTGGCAGCGAACACCGGCGGGAATGCCTCGGGAGCCGCGGCGCGGTGGCGGCGCGGCGGTGGCGGCGCAGCGGCCGCCGGGCCGTCAGGATTCCGTGCCGTGCAGCGGGAAGCCGGCGATGCCGCGCCAGGCGAGCGAGGTCAGCAGGCCGACCGCCGTCTCGCGGGCGACCGGGCTCTCGCTGGAGAGCCAGTAGCGGGCCACCACCTGCGAGACCCCGCCCAGGCCCACGGCCAGCAGCATCGACTCGTCCTTGGACAGGCCGGTGTCCTCGGCGATGACGTCGGAAATCGCCTCTGCGCACTGGAGCGAGACGCGGTCGACGCGCTCGCGCACCGCGGGCTCGTTCGTCAGGTCGGACTCGAAGACCAGCCGGAAAGCGCCGCCCTCGTCCTCCACGTACGCGAAGTAGGCGTCCATGGTGGCGGCCACGCGCAGCTTGTTGTCCGTCGTCGACGCGAGCGCCGTGCGCACGGACAGCAGCAGCGCCTCGCAGTGCTGGTCCAGCAGGGCCAGGTACAGGTCGAGCTTGCCCGGGAAGTGCTGGTAGAGCACCGGCTTGCTCACCCCGGCACGCTCCGCGATGTCGTCCATCGCGGCCGCGTGGTAGCCCTGGGCGACGAAGACCTCCTGGGCCGCGCCCAGCAGCTGGTTGCGCCGGGCCCGGCGCGGCAGTCGCGTGCCCCGCGGACGCGCTGCCTCGGTCTGCTCGATGGCTGTCACGCCGCCTCCCACTTTCTCTCGGAACACAGGCGCTCTGCGCCGCGCCGCCATCGTACTTTTCGGTAACCGAATCTGGGGGGTCCAAGCCGAGTTTTCTCGCGGTACGGACGACCCGGAGACGCTGGTCAGCGGTCGGTCGACGGTCGGTCAGCGGTAGTCGTCCTCGTCCAACTGCACCACGCGCGCCTGCTCGGCGGCGTCGCCGTCCGCGGCCTGGCCCGCCTCGTGGCCGACGTCGGGGTCGTCCTCGCCAGGCCGGAGATCGGCCTGCTGCTCTGCCACATCCGCCTCGGGCGCCTCAGGATCGAGGGATTCCGGAAACCGCTCCCGGAAGGTGTCCGGCTCCGCAGGGTCGACAGTCATGCCGCTCCCCTCGCTTCCTTGTGTCACTTAAGAGCCTAGGAGGATCGCGGGGGCACCGCTATGCGGATCCGCGATGAGACTGTGACCGCGAACACAACAAGTGGAACGTGATCGTCTCGTAACATTGCCCGCATGTCTTCGACCGAGCTGCCGGGCGTACGGTCCGCCGCCGAACCGTCCTTCCCCCTGGGAGCGGTCAGGCTGGCCGACGGGGAGCAGCTGCGCACCGCCGCGCTGCCCGGGCTGCAGATGGCCGTCCGGGTCCGCCCGCCCCGACGCGACGGCCTGCCGCCCGCCCTCTTCGTGCACGGCCTGGGCGGCTCCTCGCACAACTGGTCGGCGCTCATGGAGCAGCTGGCGGACACCGTCGACGGCGAGGCCGTGGACCTGCCCGGCTTCGGCTGGTCCCCGCCGCCCGCCGACCGCGACTACTCCGTCACCGCCCTCGCCCGGGCCGTCATCCGCCACCTCGACGCCGCCGGGCGCGGGCCGGTCCACCTCTTCGGGAACTCCCTGGGCGGCGCCGTCTCCACCCGGGTCGCGGCAGTCCGCCCCGACCTCGTGCGCACCCTGACGCTGGTCTCGCCCGCCCTTCCCGAGCTGCGCGTGCAGCGGTCGGCCGTGCCGACCGCGCTCCTGGCCCTGCCCGGGGTGGCCGCGCTCTTCAGCCGGATGACCCAGGGCCTCAGCGCCGAACAGCGCACCCGCGGGGTGACGGACCTCTGTTACGGAGACCCCTCCCGGGTGACGCCCGAAGGGTTCCGCAACGCGGTGGAGGAGATGGAGCGCCGGATGGCGCTCCCGTACTTCTGGGACGCGATGACCCGCACCTCGCGCGGCATCGTCGACGCCTACACCCTCGGCGGCCAGCACGGACTGTGGCGGCAGGCGCAGCGGGTGCTCGCCCCGTCCCTGCTGGTCTACGGTGGCCGGGACCAACTGGTCTCGTACCGTATGGCGCACAAGGCGGCCGCGGCCTTCCGGGGTTCGCGGCTGCTGACCCTGCCCGAGGCCGGGCACGTGGCGATGATGGAGTACCCCGAGGTGGTGGCCGCCGCCTTCACGGAGCTGCTGCGCGACACCTGCGCAGGGGCTGCGGACCGGGACACCGAAGACGGCAGGGGCTGAGGGCCGTGGGACGACACAGTCGAAAATCCGGGGCGCCCGCTCCGGAGTCCGCTCCGGCGCCGGCGCCCGCAGCAGCGCGCCCGCAGGCGCAGCCGGATCCCGCCGGGTACGACGACCGGTTCGCGTACGACGCGTTCGGCAACGACGTCTTCGGCAACGACGACCCCTTCGCCGGGTGGCCCGAGACGACCGTCACGCACCACGGATACGTGTCGCAGGACCGCCACGCAGCCGGTACGCGCGACGGCGGCCACCCCCAGCAGTACGAGACCGGCGGCGCCTGGGGGGCCGCACCCGACTCCGTGTACGGGGACTGGCACGGCGTACCCCGCCCGCGCTCCGGTGACGACCCCGCTCCCGCGGCGCGGCCGGCAGCCCCTGCCGCACCGCGGGACTACGCCACGCCGGCCTTCGGCACGCCCGCGGTGGGCTTCCCGCAGGTCACGTTCGAGCAGCCGGCCCCCCGGGCTCCCGAGCCCGCGCACCCGGCCGCACCGGACCCCGTCACCTCCACCGGCGCGCAGCGCCTGGTGCCCGGCCCCCGGGTGCCGGCCGAACCCGTCGAGGAGCGGCCCGCCTCCGGCCGCGGCAAGAAGGCCCTGACGTACACCGGCATGGCCGCGGCCGCGGTCACCACCGTCCTCGCGGTGGTCGTCGCCGGCCAGACGTTCCTCGACACGGACGCCGAGGAGACCAGGGCCGGCGCGCCCGCCGCCACGGAGAAGGGCCGCAGCGACACGGCCGCCTCCCGCTCCGACGGCCGGCCGACCCCGAACGGCGGCGCGGCCGCACCCGTGGCGCCGCCCGCCGCCGCACCCGCACCCGCGCCCGCGCCCGAGCTGACGTACGAACAGCAGATGGCCGCGCAGCTGCCGCTCGACCCGAAACTCGCCGGGCCCGGGACCTTCGACACCGTGCCGGGTGTGGCCAAGGCCCCCGGCAAGGGCAAGATCGTGCGCTACCGGGTCGACGTCGAACAGGGCCTGGGCCTGGACCCGATGCTCTTCGCCGAGGCCGTCCACCGCACCCTCAACGACGACCGCAGCTGGGGCCACGGCGGCACGAAGACCTTCGAACGGGTACCGGGCGGCAAGGCCGACTTCGTGATCACTCTCGCCAGCCCCGGCACCACCGGCGTCTGGTGCGCCAAGTCGAACCTCGACACCGTCGTCGGCAACGTCTCCTGCGACTCGGCGAGCACCGAGCGGGTGATGATCAACGCCTTCCGGTGGGCCCAGGGCTCCGAGACCTACGGCCCGGACCAGATGCTCACCTACCGGCAGATGCTCATCAACCACGAGGTCGGCCACCGGCTCGGACACGACCACGTCAACTGCCGCACCCCCGGAGCGCTCGCCCCGGTCATGCAGCAGCAGACCAAGTCCCTCAACATCGACGGCATCGAGTGCAGGCCCAACCCCTGGGCGTTTCCCGGGAACTGACGCAGCGTTCGGCGCGGGCCCCTTCCACCCTTCAGTGACGCCGCCGCGCCCCGGGCACGCCCATGCCGGCTCGGGCCCTCCGGGGCTGTACTTCTAGCGTGCTCGAACGCGAACCGTACGGGAAAGTTACGACTCTTCACCCCTTCCGGTGGCGCGACGGACAACCGTCCGCCGCGCCTTCGGCATATCCGCTTGAGTTCTCCCGCGGCGGGTCGCCTGACCGACGGCGACCGCCTGAACGGGAGATCGGGGGTGCCACTCGTGCGGATCGGACTGCTCACGGAAGGTGGTTATCCGTATGCGACGGGCGAGGCCAGGCTGTGGTGCGACCGGCTCGTGCGCGGGCTCCCGCAGCACGAGTTCGAGCTCTACGCGCTGAGCCGCAGCGCCGAGCAGGAGCGCGCCCGGATCCCGCTGCCCGAGCACGTCACCCACGTCCGCACGGCCCCGCTGTGGGCCCCCGCCGACGACGGGCGGACCTACTCCCGGCGCGAGCGCCGGCGGTTCGCCGACTGCTTCAAGGAGCTGGTCCACGGGATCTGCGCCGGCGCGCCGGACCCCTTCGCCGCCGGGCTGTACGGGCTCGCCGGCCTCGCCCGCGAACAGGGCGGCCTCTACGCGGCACTGCGCTCCGAGTCCGCGGTCCGGGCGCTGGAGACCGCATGCCGGGCCCCGGGCGCGAGCCGCACCGTACAAGCGGCGCACGTGGCCGACCTGCTGGAGTTCGTGGACGAACTCGAACGCATGCTGCGGCCGCTGTCCCTCGACTGGTACGAGGAGGACGCCCGCGGCGAGGGCCTCGGCGCGGTCGACGTCTGCCACGCGGCCGCCGGAGGGGCGGCGGCGCTCCCCGGTCTGCTGGCCAAACGCTTCTTCGGGGTCCCGCTGCTGGTCACCGAGTACGGGGTCCAGCTGCGCGCCCACTACCTCTCCCACCTCGGCGCCGGGCGGGGCGAGGAGCCCCGTCCCGCCGTACGGGCCCTGCTCGCCGCCTTCCACCTGCGGCTGGCCTCCGAGATCTACGCCCGCGCCGACTTCCTGACCCCCGGCAACGCCCACGCCCGGCGCTGGCAGGAGCGGTGCGGCGCCACCCGCGACCGGCTGCGCACCGTCTACCCGGGGATGGAGGCGGACCGATTCGCCACCGTCGGGGAGTCCGCCGACCGAGGCGATGCCGACACGCTCGTGTGGGTCGGCCGGGTGGAGCCCGCCAAGGACCTCATCGCCCTGCTGCACGGCTTCGCCGAGGTGAGAAGGGCCGCGCCCGGTGCCCGGCTGCGGATCTTCGCCACGTCGGCCGACCCCGACTACCTCGCCGACTGCCGCTCCCTCGCCGCGCAGCTGTTCCCCGACGAGGCCGCCGACAGCGTCACCGTCGGGGAGAACCCGGTCGCCTTCGAGGAGATCGGCGGACCCGACGCGCCCTCCGTGGCCGAGGCGTACGGCGCCGGACGGGTCGTCGTGCTGTCCTCCGTGATCGAGGGCTTCCCCCTCCCCCTCGCCGAGGCGATGCTCTGCGGGCGCGCCACCGTCTCCACCGACGTGGGCGCGGTCTGCGAGGTCATCGGCGGCACCGGGCTCGTCGTCCCGCCGCGCAACCCGCGGGCGCTCGCCGAAGCCTGCCTGTCCCTGCTCGGGGACGCCGAGCGGGCGGAGCGCCTGGGAGCCGCGGCCCGGGCGCGGGCCCTGGAGCTGTTCACCGTCGAGCAGAACGTCGCCGCCTTCCAGGAGATCTACCTGCGGCTGCTGGCCAAGGGCTCCCAAAGGCCCGACGGCGGTATCCCCTTCGCCCGGCCCCCGGAGGCGCGGGTGCCCGGCCACTGGACCAGCCCGACCTGGGCCAAGCCCGCACCGGACCCGACCTCGGAGGCCGCCGTATGACCACCGTCGACCCCGACACCGCAGCCCCACCGTCGCCGGTGGCCGACAGGGTGCGCCGCCGCGCCGCGGGGGATCCCGTCAAGGCCCTGCTGCACCGGCACCGCGAGCTGTGCGAGCGGGCCGTGGACCCCCTGGAGATCGCCGCCGGGCTGGAGGCCCACGGCATCACCGACCGCACCGCCGCCCGCTTCCGCCACCGGGACGTCTTCTCCCTCGCCGAGGAGCTGTACGCCCGCAGCCCGCGCGGGGAGGTGCCCGCCGCCGCGCCGGCCCCGGTCCCGGCCGGGCCGTCCGCCCACCGCGCCTTCGGCTGCGCGCTGCTGCCCGGGGCCCTCGCCGGGCTGGCGCAGAAGGGCGCGATCGAGGCCGGCCGCGACGCCGACTTCGCCGTGCTCGCCCCCGAAGAAACGTTCACCGTGGATCCGGCCGAACTCCACCACCGCAACCGG